>CAXTPN010000005.1:25689-39544 GCA_964246125.1 uncultured Acidobacteriaceae bacterium | reverse complement strand
CCGTCCTCTGCTCGGTCACGGCTTCGGGGCCAAACCGGCGCCCTGCGGCACGGCGTCGTTCTGCTTCGGCTATGCCGCCCCTTTCGGGGTCACGGCTCCTCCCAAAAGAAGTGTGTAAACCGCGGCAAAAGAGCGCCGCACAAACTTCTTTCGGGCCCCTCCCAGAAAGCACTCCTTGGCACTTGGGAGCCGGGCCCACTCGCTCACGTTGTGAATGTGACCCGAGCAGGATACGGGAATACAACGAAACGGAGATCACCACCATGTACCAGAACAAAGTCACCCTCATCGGCTTCCTCGGCAACGACGCAGAAGTTCGCACCAACGACAACCGCAGCTTCACCACTCTCTCGCTGGCAACCAAGAGCTCCTACAAGAAGGACGGCAAGTACATCTCGCACACCGAATGGCACCGTTGCGTGGTCTTCGGCAAGAAGCTCGCCGAGTTCGCCGGCACGCTGAAGAAGGGCGCTCATCTCCAGGTCGAAGGCGAACTGCGCAGCCGGGAGTACCAGCCAGCCAAGGTGGGCAAGAAGCAGCCGGAGAAGAAGACCATCTGGGAGATCCGGGTGGACTCGATTCTCAAGCTGGACCGGGCCGAGAAGGTCAGCCCGGAAGAGCAGGAGTCGGCAGATGAGACCGCGTTGGAAGCGGCTGCATAGGCCGCTTTCCTTCCATCAACTCGGGAGGTCGGCGAGAGCCGGCCTTCCAACCCTGTGAGACTCCCGCAATGAACACGACCATCGCCGTCGATTTCCTCACCCGTTGCTTCCATCCAGGAGAGACGGTCGCAATTTTGTTGCGCCGTGAAGAGCCGTTACGAATCGTTCAGCGCATCGTGTGTTTAGAACAGGCAACGGCCCCAGCCTACATGCGCTGGCTCGCGCACGAGAACGGGAGCGGCGTGAACATCTATGTCGCTGCCAATCCGCTTCGCGCTGGCAGCCGGAGACGCACCAAGGAATGCATCGCGGAAGTACGGCATCTTTACCTCGACATCGACTCCGACGGGTACGCCCGCGTCGCTACGCTCCGCGCGTCCGATACAGTTCCAGAACCGAACGCCATCATTGCGACCTCACCCAGGAAGTTCCAGTTGCTCTGGTCAGTGGAGGGTTTCGATTTTGCTACGCAAGAGCTGACCCTCAAGCAACTCGCTTCCGCCTTCGGCGGCGACTCTGCTTGCACGGACTGCAATCGGGTGATCCGCGTACCGGGATTCCACAACGCGAAATACACCCCTGCCCATCCCGTCACCGTCGAATACCTCTCCGGTTCGGCTGCCAAACTCGTTGACTTTCAGCTTGCTGCTTGCCCCCCAAATGCTGTGCTCCCGCTTCGCGGGTTCGCACGATCATCCGCGGGCGGAAACAATACGCATTCCGAGCAGGATTGGGCATGGGTTCTATCAGAGCTTGCCAGCGGAAAGGATGCGGCACAGCTCGCAGAAACGCTCGCTGCTCGCCGAGCTGACAAACCCAATCCTCTCTACTACGCCCAGCGCACCGTAGATATGGCTTCAGCCCGTCTCGCTCTGCTCGCCGGAACATCCATGCACGACGTTATCGCCAGCCTTGAAGCTCGCCATTTTGCTGCGCTTCCCGCCGCACTTTGCTCCGCTCGTGCGCGTGAGATTGCCCACACCGCAGCACACATGATTGCGCGATATGAGCGCGCGTCATTTCACCACTAAAGGAGAACCACAATGCCCCTACTTGAAGTCGTCCAAACAAAGCACGTCAGCGCATCCATTCGGCTTACCGAATCGACTGCGATCCAACTCAACCAGTATGCACATCTCATCGGTGCCTCTGCCGATTCGGTTATCGAAGAAGCGTTGAAACATTGCTTTGCAAAAGACCGCGAGTTCCAGGACTTCGTCAAGACACCGGAAGCGAAGCAGGTAGCCGCATCGCTTCGCATTCGCAAAGCACCGGCTGCGGAGACGCCAGAAGCTCTGCCGAAGAAGCCGGCAGTAGCAGCTACTTCAGCAGCACAAAGTGCAGCAGTTGCGGCGGGGTCGAAGGCATGACCCCGCACCGAAATCAGTGGCAGGACCACAACCGTGCTGCGCACGGGAAGAATCTTGACACTTCATCCCTCACAGGGTCGTGCAAGTGCACCGTAGTGCACCCATTGCGATTTCTATGAGATAGCCGTTTCGGGTGCACCTGAGTGCACCCAGGTTTGGGCTTGATATGGCGGTACTGAATAGAGAAAACAGCACCGAGCGTGATGCTCTCCGAGTCTTCCCGGTGACAGCAAAGTTTACGAAGCAGGAGCGTAAAGCGGTTACCGAGTTCGCGAGAGCAAAGGGCGTCGCACGCGGCCAATGGATGCGCGATGTGTTGTTACGGGAACTCAGAGAAGCGGCGAGCGATGCGTCGCTCGCCGAAATCTTGGGTGTTCGGCTGCTTCTCGTGAATGTCTTGCGACCGCTGGCTGCCGGTCAGAAGCTGACGCCGGATGCTTTCGACAAGCTGCTCGACGACATCAGCAAGGCGAAACACGAACTTGCTGCAAAGCTCACGACAGGAAGCGGGAGGTAACCATGGCAACTACGAATTGGGGTCGAAAAGAATCGATCGTATGGCCGCGGCACATGCCGGTCTATACGTACTCTGCCTTCTTTCTCTCTGCTTTCTTGACCTTCGTCTTTGTCTGTACACGCATTCATCTTGCCGCTCCGCTCCAACGCTATTACCTGCCGATCTTCGAGCGCACCTCAGCGTTCGCCCAGTTCGCCCCGAAGCACCGCAGCGACTATCGAATGCTCTTCGTCGCCGACGGCAAAAGCACGCCGCGTCCCGCGATGAACGAGGATGTCGCGCTGGGCCGAACACCGCAACCGAACGGACAGCCGATCCCGCTTACGCTCACCCGAAACGGGTACGGACAAGCCAACGAGGTACTGATTCGAGGGGCGCAACGAAGCTACGTTGATGCCCGCCTGCGCGACTATCTTCAAGCGACTGTGTACCGCGGAAGCAATCTGCGTGCATTCTTTCAAGTGCCCCTGTTCGGCGGCCTGGCACTATTCCTCGGCGTGTTTCCATTCGCGATTGTGGCGGACATCAGACGCCAGAAAAGACTGCGGTACGGACGCAGGCTGAAGGGGCCGGAGATGCTCACCCCGAAGGAGTTCAATCGCACGGTCGAAGGAGATGGCATTGGGTTCAGGATCGACGGATTAAAGCCAATGCTTCGCATTCCGGCACGTGCCGAAGCCCAGCACATGCAGATCATCGGAGACACAGGCGCGGGCAAGTCCGCTCTGATCTTCCAGGTGCTCCGTCAGGTACGAAGCAGAGGTGACTCCGCCATCGTCTATGACCCGGCGCGGGAGTTTGTGAAGCGCTTTTACGACCCTTCGCGTGGCGATGTCATCCTCAATCCCTTGGACAAGCGATGCCCTTATTGGAGCCCAGCGGATGAGCTGCGCAGTCGTTCGGAAGCAAAGGCGCTGGCCACATCGCTGTTCCAGCCGCAGCAAGACAAGAAGGGCGAGTTCTTCATTGAATCGCCACAGAAAATCTTTGCATTCCTGATGGCATACGGCCCAACGCCCGAGGAACTAGTTGAATGGATGTCGAACCCAGAGGAGATTGATCGTCGGCTGAAAGGAACCGAGCATGCGCATCTCATCGACTCACGGGCGCACCAGCAACGGGCGGGTGTCCTCGCGTCATTGGGTCTCATCGCAGACAGCCTCCGTTTGCTGCCAAAGCGCGCCGAAGCCGAAAGCGAATGGACAGCCACGGAATGGGCGGAAAAGCGTCAAGGTTGGATCTTCCTGACCTCGCTCCCCGCGGAGCGAGAAGCACTGCGCCCGTTGCAGAGTCTATGGATAGATTGGCTCGTCCTGCGGCTACTGAATGAACCAACCGAGGCCCAGAAGCGAGTTTGGTTTGTGATCGACGAGCTGGCCAGCCTGCAGAAGTTGCCGCAGCTCCACACAGCCATCACCGAGGCGCGCAAAAGCAAAAATCCGGTCGTGCTCGGTTTCCAGGGCAAGGCGCAGCTCGAATACCTATACGGCCACCTCGCTGAGGTGATGCTGTCCCAGCCGGCGACCAGTGTTTGGCTCACCACGAAGGAGCCGAAAGCCGGCCAGTGGGTCAGTGAGTTCATCGGCAAAGTTGAGATCGAACGTCTGCGTGAAACCCATTTCGACGGCACTCGCGCCGGCCGGAACTTCGCGCTGGACAGGCAGGTTGAGCCGTTGGTTCTGGAATCGGAAATTTCCGGGCTGGCCGACTTGCACGCCTATATGAAGTACCAAAACTACGTCACGCGCTTTTCGTTTCCATACTTCGATATGCCCGTGGTTGCAAGCGGCTTCGAGAAGCGCGAACGTCCAGATGAAAAGCTGCCGTATCAACCCCGAAGCCGACCTGACGCAACCCCGACACCGGTTGAACTCAAGCAAGTGCCCGGCCAGGGAGGATCGCCACCAGCCAGTGTGTCTCCGGAGATAGCGCAGGTCGCACCTGAACCCGAGCTTGGGCCGGACGCCGACGAAACCCAGAACCTCATCTTGCGCGGATAACGAACACTTATGCTGACCATCTCCAAACCGATCTCAGCGGCACAAGCGCAGACCTACCACGCGAAGGAGTTCACCGCCGCTGAGCAGAACTATTGGAAGCAGGGCGACACTATCAAAGGCGAGTGGCATGGCAAGATGGCTGCCGGCTTCAGGTTGAATGGAGCTGTGGGCGCGGAAGAGTTTGCGCGGCTCTCACAAGGCCAGCATCCCGGAACAGGTGAGCAGTTGGTCCGCCACCGGGCCGTCCGACAGTATGAAACAGAAGACGGCAGAACGGTAGCTCCAGTCGAACATCGAGCAGGATGGGATGCGACGTTCAGCGCCCCGAAGTCAGTCTCTTTGACAGCACTCGTCGGTGGAGATGACCGTGTGCGTAACGCACATCGGGAATCCGTCAAGTTCGCACTAAACGAGCTTGAGCGATACACGCAGGCACGGATCGGCGGCAACCATGCGCCGGAGACCACGGGGCGCTTCGTTGCAGCCACGTTCGAGCACGATGCCGCCCGTCCGGTGAACGGATACGCCGCGCCGCAGCTACATACGCACTCGGTCATTTTCAATATGACGGAACGGGAGAACGGTCAAACAGGAGCTCTTCAGGAGCGCGGATTCTTCGCAACTCAGAGCTACGCGCCCGCCGTTTATCAATCCCATCTCACGTACCAGCTTCGCGGCCTCGGCTACGAGATCGAGCCGGGCAAGAGCGGCGCTCCAGAAATCAAGGGCTACACGCAGGAATACCTCGACGCTTCGAGCCCGCGTCGCCAGCAGATCGAGGAAGCACTCGCCCGCAGTGGGTTCACCGGCCCGGCTGCAGCTCAGATTGCGGCACACAATACCCGGGATGGCAAAGTCATCATGTCGCCAGAGAAAGTGCTTGCCGCGCACCGGCAGATTGCAGCCGAGTTCGGCTACCAAGCAGAGCATGTAGTTCGAGTCGCCAGAGAGCGGAGCCGAACTTCAGTCCAGAAGGTAAGTCCAGAAGATCGAAGCAAATCTGCGCACACGGCTCTGACCTTTGCACGCGACCGCGGGTTCGAGCGGGAGGCCGTTCTCGATGAACGCGCTATTCTGCGGGACGCTCTACGGCGTGGGATGGGTGAGGTCACGCATCCCCAGATCCGCGCGAACTTCGATGCACGGATCGCCTCCGGGGAGTTTCGCGCCGTGGCCGCGGAAAAGCATGGAAGCGAACGCCGCTTCACGACTGCGGCGACGATAAGTGCTGAAAAAGAAGTTGTCGAGAAGGTATTAACCGGGCAGGGTCGAGGCCAGCAAATCATGACGGTGGAGCAGGCCATCCCGCTGACCGAAGGCCGCTCCGGGCTGAACCAAACCCAACGCAGAACCATCGAAGAGGTTCTTACATCGCGAGACCAGATTCACGGTCTACAGGGCAGGGCCGGTTCAGGTAAAACGACCACTTTAGCGAGTATCCGCTCAGGGGCGGAGCACAGAGGATACGTTGTCGAAGGATTTGCCCCAACTTCCCGAGCGGCACGCCAACTTCGGGACGCCGGAATCAACGCCGACACGCTCCAACGGTTTCTAGCAAGCGGCGTGCGTTCCAACGCGCCGGAATTGAAGCACCTTTACATGGTCGATGAATCCTCCCTTGCGTCGACGCAACAGATGCGAGATTTTCTCCGAAGGCTCGCGCCGCAAGACCGCGTCTTGCTCGTCGGCGACACACGTCAGCATCAGGGAGTAGACGCCGGCAAGCCATTCGAACAGCTTCAGCAAGCCGGTATGAAAACCGCCCAGCTCGATCGCATTGTGCGCCAGCGCGATCCAGAGCTGCTGAAGGCTGTCGAGCATTTTTCGCGCGCTGAGACTGCAGACGGCATCCACTTCCTACGACGGCAGGGCCGCATTTCAGAGATCTCGGACAAAGACCAGCGAATAGCCACCATCGCAAAACATTATGCGGACCGTCCGGAAGGAACACTGATTGTTTCTCCGGACAATGAATCCCGCCGAGCTCTAAATCAGGCCGTTCGACAAGAACTGCAGGGCCGCGACATGCTCAGTAAGACCGACCATAAGTTTGTTGTGTTGATTCCACGAAATGACATGACAGGGGCGGATCGCCGTTGGGCCGCCCGCTATCAAGCAGGAGATGTGCTGCATTACAACAAGGGCAGCAAAGAGCATGGTTTAGAACGTTGGAGCTACGCTCGGGTCACGACAACGGACCCTGAGCGGAACCTCCTCACCGTGGAACGGCAGGACGGTCATCGAATCACTTATGACCCGGCGCGGTTACGCGGGATCTCTGCTTATAGAGAAATGGAAACAGCCTTTGCGTCTGGAGATCGCGTGGCCTTCACAGCACCAAACCGTGCCCTCGGTGTAGCCAACCGTGATCTTGGTTCAGTCCGTGCTATCGCCCGAGATGGGCGGCTTACCGTCCATCTCGACGAACAGAAGGAAAGAGTCATCGAGTTCCATCCCCGCGAGATGCGGCATCTGGATCACGGATATGCCGTTACCTCGCACAGTTCGCAAGGACTTACATCACACCGTGTCCTCGTGAACATGGACACAGAAGTCCATCCCGAATTGCTAAGTAACCGGTTCGCATACGTATCCGTATCACGCGCTTCCGACGAGGCTCATATCTTCACCAACGATGTTGCTTCTCTGGCGGATCGCCTCTCCCATGATGTAACGAAACAGTCAGCTCTCGATATTCCCAAAAAGCCAGTTCAAAGCGTCACGCCTCAATACATGCAAAAACAGAAGCACGCGGCAGCCGCGGGTTTAGGATTGGGACTCTGAACGGATCGTTGGGTACTGCGCTAGCGGTTACCAGTCGCGAGAGGAAGCGATCGGCTTATCCTTTGCGGGGCGTTGCGGCCTTGGGTTTGACCCGCCAGCTACCATCTTCGCCAAGCTCTACCGGCTTACCCCCCTTTGTGAACCGAGGAGGCTTGCACTTTACAGCTGTCAACGTATCGGGAGCATACTTGGCCTTCACTTTCTCGGCTTCGATCAAAGCGCGAGCTTCATCGATTCTTCCTTCCTTGATGAGGTTAAGCAGATCCTTGGCATCAGACATCGTTGTATTCCTCCACCAAAAAGGTCTTGTCTCTTTGATACGCCTGCCGGGAGAGCAATGTGCGCAGATTCCTAAGTACCGCTGAACTAAACTCCGCTCCGCTCATGCCAACAACTTCTGCTATTTCTTGCGCTGTAATCCGCACGTCGCCTGGACTCGCTGGTCGGCCCAAGTGCTGAGTAAACGGACCATCCGTTTCGGTCAGCAAGCGTTCAAGCGGTATCTGCTTTAGGAGAACCCGTCCTCTCTCGCTAGTCAACATTTGTGCATTCACAGAGAAATAGCAACCCAATTCCGTTGCGCGTCTGGCCTCCGACGCGCTGCCTGAGAACCAATGCAAGACGACGGAATGCTCGCTCGCCGGTAGATGTTGCTCTATATGATCCATCACCAACTTCGCTGAACGAACGGAATGTATGCTCAATATCTTCGAGCCCGATTTCGCGCAGCTCTTAAGAACGTGTGTGAAAACCTCTCGCTGCAATCCAAGGGTTCTGAAGAATCTAGGTCCCGCGTCAAGGCCAACCTCGCCTACGTATTTCGCCTGCTCTATATAGCCACTCCAAACTTCTACATCTCCGGGATACTCGCCTACAAGCTGCGGATGTAACCCAAGCGCCGCTCGGACAAACTTCGAGGAACTTGTCACTTCAAAATTTCTTGGCCACGCACGCGGTGTCGTTGTCACCGCGAGTGTGTAAACCTGTGCCACCTCGGCGGCGTGGACCGCTTCCTCGAAGTTGGGGTACAGGTCCAGATGACAATGGAAGTCGACGTAGTTCAAGTTGCCCTCCACCATTATGGTTCTGTGACCACGCCATCCAATAGTGCGCCCACTTCCATCATGCCCCGCAAGTAGACCTGCCCCAGGCGCTGCTGACGATCTTCAGGCTCGTCCGTCAATGGTCCGGGTTTATGCACCAACAGTTCGGCAAGGCCTGGACGCGCTCGCAATCGCTGGATGGCGATCTGAAATGAGCGCACCTGAAGGCCCTCTGCTTTCGAAGCCTTGAGCGGAGCCGCTTGCAGGTCTGCCAGTGTGTATGTTGTAGGATCGGGCTTGTTCAGTCCTTTCTTCAAAGATGCCCTACGAATGAGACAGGGGAGGCAAAATCCACAATGTTCCGTGGGCCGACCCGCCCAGCGGGCCTTCGTCGGTGAAGAACAGGAGAGGCTTGCCGTGATCAGTTGCTCCAGGACTGCCGAGTTGTGGCACTGCTGGACCATCTCGCCTTTCGTCTGGCCCCAGTATGGGTTCTCTAACAAAACTGGAAGCGATAACGCCCGTAACAGCTCATTCCAACGTGCGATATAGAAAGGGTGGGTCGTTCGCGTGCTCAGGGAACCGAGCCGCAGTTGATCGAGCGGCACGTTCAGCGCAATCAACCCGTTCTCCGGAACCTCGATTCGACTGCCACGTTCGAAGCCACTCGCCGCCAACACAGCCGTCGCGAAGAAAAGAAAAGAGCGTCCTCTTGTCGAGTCTTCCGGACCCGATCCTTGTACGATCCCATGGTCGAAGTTCATCCAAATCCTGAAGCGGCGAAAAGGCCGTTTTGGATACTTCGACTCAAGATATTGAAAGACCTTCTCCTGCGAAGCACTCACAGCGCCCTCTCCAGCATGGCTGACGAAGAGTGGGTTGAGGCCATCCTGAAGCGAATTGATCGCTCCAATCATGCTGTCTAATCCGCCGGAGAACAATGACAAGCCATCAAACGTTGGTCGTTGATACGTGACCGGTTTTGCCGCCACCGTGATCTCAAATCCTTTGGGGCGCTGCCGGAACTGGAAGGTCCAACGATCCCCCGTGAGGAAGTTCAACATCGTACGCAGGATGGGGGCTGCCTTTTCCCAAACATCTGGCGCAGACACGGGGACGACTAGCCGGATCTCTCTTGTCCAGCAGTCCTGCGACTCCGTTACGCGCGAGATTCGCGTGTCGGCTGCATGAACGTGCGCAGCGAAGATGATCAGATCCACACCTGCTTCGGTGGGAAACACTCCCAAAGACTTCAGCGTTTCAAGAGCATCTCCGATGCCGTGATCAAAGCGCTTTTTGGCCTTCACAAAATCAAGTTCCGTAACGACTTCGTTTTGATCTGTGGGGATAGACAGCTTATCGTCCATTCCAAAACGACCAACAAGAACATGCCGGTTCATTTCTCGACCTCCACGTCCGCCAGGGCCTGCAGTACCCCGAAGGCCTGCTCATAGATTCGGTCTATCACCACTTGCGTCTCCTGCGCGGTCAGGCCCTGTCCTAGTGGCGTTGCGCTGAACGCATCCGAGACGCTGCCTTGCACGAAGTCGAAAAGCTGCTCCTGAATAGCCGCGGCAGCCTCGGGACTCTCTGGTAATGCAACCGCGTTTGTTCCGATATCGTTGCAGATGCGCGCCTCAAGCGCATGCGCGATATTCAACTCGAGAACTGTCTGCATTTGATCCGCAGTGAGTGCCTCAAGGTCGGAGACTCCGCTCTCCGCGAGGTCAGCAAGCGTCTCGATAAAGGCTTCGCGTGCGATGCTCTCGTCGATAGAACCGCTTGGTGGACAGATGAACTCCGTCAAGCCCCGCAACACTTCACCCATGGGTCGGCCGGCGAGCCTTTCCAGACCTATCGACCGAAGTGCTTCTCGCACACCGCTTACCGCGGCCGTACCTAGGAAGTTGGCTAAGCGGGTTGTGGCTTGGCTCGAAGGGACCATCCGCCTGGCTGCAGAGCGACTTCCGCCCATCGACGTCCCAACGTAGCTTGAGAGAGCCCTTCCAAGCGCCCTTCTGTCTTGACCGCCTGAGTTGATGAAGCGGGTGAAATTAGATCGGGCAGCCGTAAATCTGTTTGCATCCCCGGTAGCGGGCATGGGAGCGAGTTTCGGCGCTGGAGGCGCGCCGCCAGGCTGTGGAGGAGTCGCACCCTCGGGTGATGCGTCAAGGGGGCCACCATTCGTTGGAGAAGGTGAGTCATCTCCACCGGGTGGAGGAGCGACCGGAGGTTCACCCCCGCCGGCATCTGACTGACTAGGCCCAAGCCAAGAAGGGACGAGCGGTGTTCCACCTCCCGTCCCACCGTACGAATTAGACGTACCCATCTACTGCACCCTTCCGGACGGGACCTGAAGCCGCGCGGCGACAAACGCTTTGAGCTCCTTGCTCCCCGTAGTAATCCAGTCCTTCTGCATCTCTTTGTATCGATCTAATGAGGCCGGATCTTTCAGAGCATTGTCCCATCCTACGCATGCCCATGTACCGAGCCTTTCCGCCGGAAGCGATCCTAAGAAATCGAGCAGGTTTGTTTGAAGGTGCGGCTGCGCACGGACCAAAACATCCATGCCCTCGATCCCTTTTGGCTTAGATTTGAAATCGTCCGTCGCTACAATCAGAGCCCGCAAAGCGTCAAATACCTGCGAAGCCTCCGGAGCGGCGAGAGCGCGCAGATTTGGTTCCTCCCTTTGCACAACGATCTTCGGTCCAAGCAGCTTCTCTGCAATCGCCGCGATCTGCCCGAAGTGCGTGACCGCCCCAAAGTAATCCTTTCTGTCCTTCGCCACAAACAGATACGGCCGAAGGTCAACTCCGGCCAAAGAAGGCCGCAACTTCGCCCATTCCCTCGCGCTGTCTGACGCTAACCATTCTTTCGCAATTGCGGTTTGCAGGTCAGCTTTATCTATCTCTGCCTTTCCCTGCGATCCCTTATGACCCTTTTTTGCAGGCTCCGCATTCTCCGACTCCTGAATCGAGGATTTCTCTTGCGGACCAACCCGTACGGCGTCTTCCAACACAGCAAGTTCCGGGCACAGTCCGTCCGACGCTGAAGCAGCTATCGTTGCAATCTGGTCAAAGACCCTAGGGTTAAAACGTTCGGCGAGCATTAGCTTAGCCAGGACCGGCAACTTCACATCCTCAACGAAACCTCGTGCACGCGCTGACTCCTGCCTAAGCAGGAGGGTATTCAAAAACCGCTTAACCTGTCTCGGATTACCCCGGGTTCCCGAAGCAAGCAGCGGCCCTATCTGTTCACTGATAAGGAGCGCATTGTGTGTCCTGTCCTCCTTTGCTCTGTCGTCTCCAACTGCCTTCTTGATGCTTGCCGCATTGAGCGTGCCTCCCAGCCAAGGGCGTGTCAAGTGTGACCTAGCTTCTGTCAGAAGTGCTGAGAACGCGGGATCATCATCCCCAAGCTCGGCACCAATCAACAGTAACGTCACGTAAATGCGCGTCTCGGTTTGGCCCAAGGCGGGTATCCTGAACGGAACCTGAATAAGCTTTTCCAAATACGCCCGAGCGTAGGATTGAGGACCGGTGGTGTCAGGCAAATCCGAAAATGTTCACGCACGGAGTATTCGATCATTGCTTCGTCCGCCGCCACTACGAATGCAGTCTTAGCCGTAAACATGAATAGCCGAACAGCTTCCAGTGTCTCGATCGCAGTATTCGGCAGGCAGCGGTCTAAATCGTCGATTAACACCACCAACTGATCGATGTGCGCGTCCGCCAACATCTGGTCGAAAGCCTTGCGGAACGCTGTAATATCTTCAGCGACATTGCTTGAGTGCTCCTTTTTCTCCTTGAGCATCTCTTTGGTCCCATCAATCACTTCCGAGAGTTTCTCTTTCGAATAGGTCTCGGGGTTCATGAGCGCGTTTCCAAGGCCCGTTGCCAAGGCCATCATTCCCAATTCATGGTGGCCCGCCATGAACGCAGCTCCCGCACCGAGGAGGCCGAGACCACGTTTCGCCACCTTCATCTTGTCGATTCGGTGGTAGACCTCTTTCACGGATGCGGTCGCTCTTGTCAGGATGGGGCGCTTCTTGAGAAGAGCCTCGACGACCCCCTCTATAAGGGCAACCTTCGCATCCTCGAAGCCTTGAAATCTCCAACCATTGAACTTAAGACAGACGACCTTCTCATTCTTGTCCAGAGTCGCTTCCACCATCTCGAGGACACTCGACTTTCCCGCTCCCCAGTCACCGTGAACGCCCACAGTGATAGGTTGATGCGGACGTTATTGCAGCAGCGCAACAATCGTCTTCGCTATCGGCTCGTTGTTCAGAAAGTCAACTTTTGTTTCGTTATCGGAGAGGAGCATCGTCCACCATTATCTAATTTTTGTTGCCGGAAGAGTTATCGCAGCCCATCTGCTCCGCGTGTGGGATCAGCAAAGAACCCGGAACCTCTTGGTTCTCGACTTGGAAATTGCTCAATCCAACGCCCGCCAGACGATACAGTTGGTGCTGTCCGAGATCCACGCGCTGGCATAGACGAACGGCTACGTCTACGAATTCTTGGCAGGTGGCGGGCACCGCCGGAGGCGTATAGCTGCGGGTGAGCGAGGCGAATTCTCTGGTCTTCAGCTTAAGAACGACAGTCCGCGCTCCACGTGCATTCTCCTGCGACGCGACCCACACCTTCTCGGCTAATCTGCGGATATGGGCCTCACAGTCTGCTAAAGGGAGATCATCGGGAAACGTATCCTCAGCCGAGATCTGTTTTCGCACGCGATTCGACACCACTGGGCTGTGGTCGATTCCTCGGCCAAGCTCATAGAGCCGCCGTCCGTAGCTGCCGAAGTGATTCTCCAAAGCTACGAGGTCCATCGCATGAACGTCACCGACAGTCTTGATGCCGACACCCGCCATTCTTGCTTCCGTGACCTTCCCGACGCCGGGGATACGACCTACAGGGAGTGTGAGCAGAAACTCCTGTACTTCGTGGGGCTGAATCACAAAGAGGCCGTTCGGCTTGCGCCAGTCTGAGGCGTTCTTCGCCAAGAACTTGTTCGGCGCCACACCGGCAGAAGCCCTGAGGCTCAATTCCTCCCAAATCTGTTGTCGGATCGTTTTCGCCACGAGCGTTGCGGTCGGCAGCCCGGTTTTATTCTCCGTCACGTCGAGGTAGGCTTCATCGAGCGACAGCGGCTCGACGGCGTCCGTGTGGCGCTGAAAGATTTCGCGCACAGCTTGGGATACAGCCTTGTAGCGCACGAAGTCTGGCGCGACAAAGACTGCCTCTGGGCACAAGCGTTCCGCCGTGACTGCCGGCATCGCAGAACGGACGCCGAACTTGCGCGCTTCGTAAGAAGCGGCGCAGACGACCGAGCGTTTGCCCTTCCAGGCGACAACTACCGGACGCCCGCGTAATGCGGGGTCGTCGCGCTGTTCAACGGACGCGTAGAAGGCGTCCATACCGTCCGCCGTACGAAACCATCCTTTGAAGTCCATACACCAGAGCTGATTCGGAGC
>CAXTPN010000005.1:12719-25679 GCA_964246125.1 uncultured Acidobacteriaceae bacterium | reverse complement strand
GTCACCTCCGCATACGGCTGGGTGTACGGTGTCGCCCTGCGTCTTTTACGTTGCGGATTGGTCAGACCAGCGCGCCGAAGGATGTCGCCGATCGTGCTGGCCACAGGCCACCGCACGTTCGGGTTCATTCGCTCCAAACCGGCCTTCAGCTTACGCGCTCCCCACGATGGAAACCGCTTGCGCAGGGTCAGCACTTCGTTCACCAGCTCGTCTGGAGTTGCATGAGAACAGCCATGCGGTCTGCGCGAAAGATCCAACAGCCCCTCTGGGCCGGCTTCGTTATACCGCTTGATCCACTTATACGCGGTGGGGCGAGAGACGCCGTACTCATGACACAGGTCTGTCACAGACATCTCTTCCTTCTAATAGCTCGATAGAAACTGCAAGCGTTGATCCACGATACGACTTTCTGGCCAGGGCATGAACGCATCTTCCTGCGTCACCTCCTCGTTGAAGAGCCACTTCCTCACATATCCGTAAACCCTGTCTCCGGTCCCGCGTGTAAAGCATGTCTCCGGTCCGTACTGAGGGCTGCGCCCTGGCGCGGCGCAAGGGGTCTCCCCATAATTTTTCTGCGAAAAATCACGAGCTGACGCTCGCCCTGCGGGTGGGAGATACCCCTCCCCATTGCGCCTTGCCGCCCTGCTTAAACCTTCTCCGCTTATTGCGGCATGTACATGCCGCGCTTCACAACGCGGACGTGCAAAAGCCAAGACGACAAGGAGACAACACCATGAGCACCACAGACACCCTCGAAAACACCGTCACCACAATCAACAGCAAAAAGCCAAGCACGAAGCAGGAGCTTATCGCGGCCAACATCAAGCTCCTTATCGAGCAGTTGAACTCGGGTGAATCAGAAGCCCTCACCAACTACCTCACGGCCATGAGCCGATTTCACAATTACTCTTTCGGAAACGTGCTGGAGATTGCGCGGCAGATGCCGACTGCTACCCGCGTTGCCGGATTCTATGCATGGAAGAACCATGGCCGCAGCGTGAACGCCGGAGCCAAGGGCATCCGCATTCTTGCTCCCATCGTGGGTGTTCGTCGCAAGAAGGAAGCCGAAGCGCAGAAAGACATCACCAAGCAGAACGAGCGCGTTTTGGTCGGCTTCCGCAACGCCTACGTCTTCGACATTTCCCAAACCAATGGCCTCGACCTGCCGGAGATGCAGCAGGTTTCCGGTGACCCCGGCGAAAACATCGAGCGGCTGGCATCGTTCGTGAAATCGCAGGGAATCCAGCTTGTCTATAACCCGAAGATTGCTCCCGCCCTTGGTTGCAGCTACGGGGGACGCATCGCCATCCTTCCCGGACAGTCGAAGGCCGAGGAGTTCTCCACCCTCATTCACGAGACGGCGCACGAGATGTTGCACAAGGTCGAGCGCCGGACAGCAACGACCAAGACCGTGCGCGAGACCGAAGCCGAGGCCGTGGCGTTTGTCGTCGGCAAGGCCGTTGGACTTGTCACGGGCAACGCATCCGCCGACTACATCCAGCTTTACCACGGCAACGCATCCCTGTTGGCCGAGAGCTTGGAAGTCATCCAGCAGACCGCCAGCGTCATTCTCGCCGCCTTGGAGCCACCCGCGCCGGAGGAGGTGGAAGAGACGGCAGCCGCAGCCCAGGAAGAACTTGCGGAGGCGGCGTAATGCAGACCGTTATCAGCATCCTCAAAGCCGCCGGAGGCTGGAATCACGGCCTCCATCTTCGCATCGAGAACCCGCCCTATATGGCGCTGGTTATCGACGCGACCGACGAGTCCGGCCCGCGTGGTCTTCCCGCCATCTCTGTCTGCCACTACGGAGAGCAGAACGGAGACGCCATGCGCGACCCCGAAATGCTGTTCGAGCTTGGCATCGCCGGATGCGCGGGCAATCTCCACATCTTCGACTTCTCACCCTTTTACTGGCGCAACGATTACGCCGGGGTGGAGCAGTGGAGCCGTTGCATTCGTGATGGCCTTTACCAGTTCCACACGCAACTTCTCTTGCAGCACGAGAGCTTCGCGCGGCAGTGGGACAAGAACCTCCGAGAGCAAGGTTTTGCCGAAGCCTTCGAACGGCAGCGACACACCCACGCCTAGTCCAAGTTTTCCGCCTACGGAGCGGATACAGGACAGCGTGTGCGCTCCACCAACCGCAACCACGACCAACGCTCTAAGGAGGGCACCATGCAGAACAGCAGCGAGTTTCAACACATCGCCATTGACCAGATACACGAGTCCACCACCAACCCGCGCCAGACCTTCGAGCAGTGCAAGCTGCAAGAGCTTGCCGAGAGCATCCGGCAGCACGGCCTCATCCAGCCCATCACCGTTCGTCCGAACGCGGATGGCTTCGAGATCGTCGCGGGCGCACGGCGCTTCCGCGCCGCTCAGCTTGCCGAACTGTTTTCCATACCTGCCCGCATCCGGGAACTCACCGATGCCCAGGCGATGGAGTGGCAGCTTGTTGAGAACTCCCAGCGGGTGGACGTGCATCCCTACGAGGAGGCGCAAGGCTTTCAGCGTCTCCTAGACCTGCCCGGCTATGACGTGACCGCGCTTGTCGCCAAATCCGGCAAGAGTGCAGCGCACATCTATGCGCGTCTCAGCCTCTTGCAACTCATCCCCGCCGTGGCAGAGGCGTTTGTGCAGGAGCGCATCACCGCCAGCCATGCCAACCTGATTGCACGTTTGCCGCAGGAGCACCAGCAAGCCGCCTTCGAGAATTGCTGGCGCAAGGATTGGAGCGACAAGGAGCCTCACTTGCTTCCCGCGAAGTTCCTGAGCGCGTGGATTCAGACCAACCTTTACCTGAGCCTTGCGGAAGCCCCGTTCGACCGCGAGGACACGACCCTCAAGCCCGAAGCTGGAGCTTGCGTTACCTGCCCGCGCCGCAGCGGACACAACACGAGTCTGTTTGCGGATGTGCAGGGCGACCAGTGCCTTGACGCACCCTGCTTTCAGTCCAAGGTGACGGCGCACATCGACCGCCAGCTTGCCGCGAGGCCGGAGCTTGTCAGCATCGAAACCGCTTTCCGCAGCCCCAAGGAGCGCCACCCCGGTTCCTTGCAAACCCACCAGTTCCACGCGCTCGACATCGCCGACAACCCGGACGCCGAGCCGCCATGCGCCCACACCAAAGTGGCCATCATCGTATTCGGCAAACATGCCGGACGCATCTTGACCGTATGCACGGAGACTAACTGTCCCATCCACAATCCCCGCGAAGCTGCCCGGATTGCCGACGAAGAGGCTGAGTATCCGCAGCCTGTCATGGTTCCCGCGCCGGAGCAGGAGACGGAGAAAGAGGCAGCGCAGCGCGAGGCAGAACACTCGCAGCGCGTGGTCGACTACGAAGCCGAGCAGAAACGCCGCGAGGAGGAGCGGAAGGCCGAGTGGGAGCGCCAGCAGAAGCAAATCGAGGCTGAGCAAGCCCACCGCGAGAAGCAGCGCAATGCACGGCAGGGCATGTTCGAGCGCATCCTTGCCCACGCGCCCGCCACGTTCACTGCGCCGCAGTTGCGTGTCTTTCTCGCGGCCCTCATCAATCTTGACCCGTACGACTTCGCCGAGGATGTAGCCGCCTTCTATGCCGGAGACGCCGAGAACAACCAGCAGACCCCTGAGGAAATTCTGCTGTCGACCCTCACCGTCATACACGACGACAAGCTCACGCAGTTCGCCTTGCGCCTTGTCTTGACCGGACACACCGACATGCCCCGCAAGAACGACTTCGACTACCTCGCCCAGGCCGCCGAGGTGTTTGACCATCCCAAGTCCAAGGCTTCCAAAGCCAAGGACAAACCAGCAGCCAAGAAGCCAACCATCGTCAAGGCGGCGGCCAAGAAGGAGGCAACCAAGAAAAAAGCAGCGTAACCCGTACCGCAGTCGGCCCCGGTTCATCCGGGGCCGTTCTGTCTCTGCACGCCGTGAAACGGCGCAGGGAGAAACCGCTTTGGTTTCTCCCCTATCCCCTCATCCCGCTTGTGCCCGGCCCCCGCTCGCCGGCTGCGCGGCAGGAGTCAATTTCTCCTTAGCAACTGCCCCTCTAACCGCCTTTGCACTACAGTGGGGATGGAGTCAAAGATGTTTAGGTCGATACAGTCTGTACTGCGATTGGCGATGTTCGGGGCTTATTTGCTTGTCTCGTCGCAAAGCGGTTTGCTGGCGCAGGTGGACACTTGGAGAGCAACGTGGACCGCTAGTCCGTCAGCCTCGCTCACAACGGATTCAGAGATAGCGTCCTCCAAAGCCCCAGCAAGCCCTGATTCGATGCAAACTGTGCGAGATATCGTGCACGTTACTGCGAGCGGTGATCGATGTCGATTGCGTATTTCCAACGCGTTCGGCAAGCGTGCCTTGCTCATCAGCAACACTCATGTTGCGCTTCAGGAGCGGAAGTCGTCCATCGTGGCGGGCACAGACAGAACCGCAACTTTCGGGGGCGAGTTCGTGGTCAGCATCCCTCCAGGTGCCGATGTGCTAAGCGATCCGATTGCGTTTGACGTTCCGCAGAACGGAAATCTGGCTGTCAGTTTCACGACGACAGGGCGCAGAGTCTCAGACACGATCCACTTTTACGCGCTCCAGACATCCTATACAGCGCCAGGAGATCAGGCTGCGTCGGCAATGCTCAGGGAGGCTACTGACATATCGGTCTGGCCGTTCCTGACTGAGGTCCAGGTATCCGGAAAGGACTCAAGTGAAGGAACGGTCGTCGCCTTTGGAGACTCGATTACGGATGGCGCTCACTCGACGCCACAGATGAACCGTCGCTGGCCCAATCGTTTGTTTGAACGGTTCACCGAAAAGGGGCTGAAACTCGCGGTTACGAATGCGGGCCTTGCTGGGAATCGCCTGCTGCATGATGGCGATGGACCGTACGGTGCTGTATTTGGCGTAAATGCTCTTGCCCGATTTGACCGGGATGTACTTAGTCAGGCAGGCATCCGTTACCTTATCGTGCTTCTTGGAATCAACGATATAGGACAACCCGGCTCGGGCGGTGTGTCAACGAACTCAGTTGTCACTACCCGTGACATCCAAGTCGGTCTGAGTCAACTTGCTGCTCGCGCGCATGAACACGGTATTCGCGTTGTAATTGGAACTCTACTGCCGTTCGGTGGTGCTACCGCAGAAGGATATTTCTCCCCCAGCAAAGAGCAAATGCGCGTTGAGGTCAATCAATGGATTCGAACGAGCGGGGACTTCGATGCAGTGGCTGACTTCGATCTCGCTCTACAAGACCCGGCAGACAAAACCCGTATGCTTCCAGCCTTTGACGGAGGAGATCATCTTCATCCCAGCGATGCGGGCGCGAAAGCCATTGCGGATGCAGTTCCGTTGAAAGCGTTTCGTCGTACGCCGCACCGGAAGTAATCTTCTGAGTGTGAGATAGAGGCGCGGGCGAGGACTTCAGCACCCTTGTCCACGAACTGGCGCATGAGATGTTGAACAAGGCCGAGCGACGCACCACGACCACTAACACAGTGAGAGGGAGAGAAGCCGAGGCCGTGGTGTTTGTGGTCAGCAAGGCAGTTGAACTGGAGACGGGCAGCGCATCCGCCGACTACATCCAGCACGCGACGACGGCTCGACAGCGAGACCTTGACTCACCATCGTGATTAACAAGTAAAACCGCGCGGTTGCGTCATATTATTTGGCGTTCGACTCTCCATCCGTATTGCGAACGGCTCTCGCCCTCCGGCAGGGCATCTGGGGGGAGGCAAAGCCGCATTAGCATGTGTGCGGAATACGGAACCGCCGGTCGATCTGTTCGAGTGTAAGCGTCGGTTTGCGACGCGGACGCCGGAGATATCCCTCCAGATCGCAGAGGAACATCTCATACACCGTTCGAAAGAACCATCCGATACGATGGTGAGCGTGTTCCTCTAACCTCGTGCGTTTGCGATTGTCTTGAGCAAGCTTTGGCGGCCCGGCAAAGCCTATGAGGGTCTTTATACCGTTAGTACACCACGTATCCCGTCTGGTAGGTGACTTGGCCGGGTTGAGTGAAGAGCAGAAAATCAGTCGAGCTTAGCTGATGAATGCCTTTGAGGTGGATGAAAAAGTTCGGTGCTGTCGCGGTTCCGAACTGACCGGTGATCCACGTGTCCTTTCCGTCGACGAAGAACCCGAGCTGGTTCGGCCCTGAAATCGCTGCCGTGCCAACGAAGAGAATGTTTGGCATGCCGGGCGCCCCGATCCCGGCATTAATGCCGCGCAGATCGATCTTGTCTCCTTCCGAAGAAGAGAAGTCCGTGATTATGTCCGCGTCGTCCTGCGTTGGACCAGACTCCGCCGGATCGTTGTATACGAAAAGATCTGCTCCTGCCCCTCCCGTAAGGATGTCTTTGCCGGCGCCGCCGATGATCACGTCGTCCCCTGCAGTACCCGTTATCACATTGTCGCCAGCGTCCCCTTCCGCCACGACGGGAACAGCACCCTGAGGTCCATAGTTGGGATCATCTAACTCCAGTGGCACCGAAGTCGGCCCTACTTGGTCACTCCTCTTCGCTATAACGGCGTTTGTGGCTGCCGCCTGCTGTGCCGGAGTCAGCCAGGTAGGCAGACCGAAGGCTTCACCGTAGACGGAAGGCCAGTGTGCAGAGAGACCGTCAACCGCTGCCGCGCTGGCGCTGGGGATGGGATGGTAGGGCGCCATATACGACATAGTTCCAACTTGAGGGCCCGACGTGCTGATCCGGATAATGTCGTTTGCTGCGTCATACCCATATAGCAGACCGTTGAAAACGGTGATAGGCAAGCCAAACCTTTTCGCAATTGCGGTCCCACTTTCCGGCGGAGCAAACTGCGTGAAGTCGGCCCTGGCTTGTGTCGCTCTCAACCCATAAGTTGCCACCGAGTACGCAAAAACATATTGAGTGAATTCGGCCCCCAAGGACATACCGCCGAAATGAAGGTGTGCGTTCGCGTATCTGGGATTGTTCCACACAGCGGCATACTCCGCAGCCACCTGGTCACACATGGAGCAGGGCAGTCCATTGAGGATGTACTGATCCGCAAGAAGATCATTTCCGTTGGTAGCGCCGTGCGTGGTGTAGACCACGTCCGTGACCTGCCCTGCGCCGTTCACTTTCTCGATCGTAGCGGAGAAAAAGCTTCCATCCGAAGCGTATTCGATCTGCGGATTCTGGTATCCCCCACCAAGGACAATCGGTGGTGCGGCAGAGGTGCTCTGAAGCTCGAACCAATAGACCGTGAAGTACACAAGCTCCTGGAGGGGCAAAGCTACTTTCGACGAGCGGGGATGATCGGCGAGTTGCGCGCTCGCCTGAGCAGAAAAAATGTTGATGCAGGTCAAACCCAATGCTGTCAGTTGAGCGAGTCTTCTAAGACTTTTCTCTAGCGTCGAAAGGATGGGGCGTACAGAAATATTCATGAGCACCTCCTGATGCGGGAAAATGAAAACATAAGAGGCACTCTACGGTCAGCCGACTACTCAATCCATTGCGGAGTATCTTTCGCCCTCGAAGAGCCCTGGGGCAAAGGCGCTTCATCAACGGCAGAAGCGCCGCTCACAGAGAGGGTCACTGTAAGTGCGGACAAGACCTATGACCCGCAGGACTTCGTCGCCGCGCGGGAAGTGGACGTCCCCTTGCATGCACAGAAGAACGAGAAGGGGCGCCAATCGACCATCGACCGGAGAACTACCAGGCATTCGGAGTATGCTCGCTCGCTCAGCCGCCGCTGGTTGGTTGAGAAGACCGTCGGCTGGCTCGGGGAACAAGACCCCTACCCAGGTGAAGCTACGCGGCTTGTCCCCGGTGGACTCGATCGTCGTTTTCAGCTGCGCCGCCCACCACCTGCTGCGCCTTCCACGCCTGCTCGCGACGCCGGTTCAGCAAGTCACTAAGCCGCAGTACACCTGAAACACGGCTGAGTGTTCGAACATCGTCCTCCAGAAGCGGATCAGCTTTACGTGAGCCCACTGATATTCCGCGCGAAAGCAACTTCGATTTCCTTTGCGGACGCCGAGAACGTTTTCACGCCCCCCGCAACCCAAGAAGAAAACTTAAAGAAGGAATCAAGGCCAAGCACATTGCCGCCAAGCCAGCAGCCGCTGCAAAAGAAGGAGCGAGGACGCCCACGAGCAGCCCAAGAATTGCTGCTTAACAGAGAGCAGAAGCCGCAACACGCTCCCACTTTCCGTCCCAAATGTGGTGCAGGAAAAACCTATTCGGTTTCTCCCCGCACCCTCATCCCGCTCGGCAGATTCTGCAACTGGATGACATCGCTGCGCCTTGCGCCGATGACCTCCGTTACCAGGCCTGGACTTCGCTCATGGCAGCACCCTGCGTCCGAGGGTGATCCGCTGTAACCTTTAATCGCGTCATGGTTCTTATGATCATTGGATGATACAAGACCTTACCGCAAGACGCCAACGCCACAGAATCGCCACAACAACTAGGAGCAAGACAGGATGGGCAGACTCGAAAACAAGGTAGCCGTGATTACTGCTGCTACGTCGGGTATGGCACTGGCAACGGCGAAACTTTTCGTCGAAGAAGGTGCCTACGTCTTTATTACTGGTCGACGGCAGGACAAGCTTGACGAAGCGGTGATAGCGATTGGCAGGAACGTTACGGCTGTACGAGGGGATGCCGCAAGCCTAGCGGACCTGGATCGTCTCTTTGAGACTGTCAAGGAACAAATGGGGCACATCGACGTATTGTTCGCAAGCGCGGGCCTGAGTGGTCAACAGATGCTCGGATCGGTAACCGAAGGAGAGTTCGACAGCATTTTCAACCTGAACGTCCGCGGAACGTTATTCACTGTCCAGAAGGCGTTGCCATTGTTTCGTGACGGCGGCTCCATCGTCCTGAATGGATCGATCGCGAGCATCAAAGGCCTAGCCGGAAGAAGCGTGTACGGTGCAAGTAAGGCGGCCCTACGTTCCTTCGCTCGGACGTGGCTAGTGGAATTGAAGGACCGAGGAATCCGTGTCAATGTGCTGAGCCCTGGACCCATCGACACTCCCGCCATGCTAGCGGCGCCTGCTGCGATGAGAGACCAAATGCGATTGATGATCCCTCGACAAGAGCTTGGGCGACCAGAGGAGATCGCAACGGCGGCTTTGTTCCTGGCCTCTGACGATTCGAGCTTCGTCAACGGCAGCGAACTTTGCGTGGACGGCGGGCTAGCTCAGATCTGACACCCTTGCCTACGTATATCTTTCGTGGAAGCAAATTTCTCCGGCTCGTTTACGCCAATGTCCACTTCGCTGCGCCCAGTAGCACTGAACCGAGGTCCGCCATCATTATTCCAGACGTTCGGCACTAAAGCGAGCTCGCGGAGAACACGGTCATGGGGGAATCGATCCCGCAGGTCGAGGCCACCACGCTCCATATGTAGGTCACATCCTTCGTAGAGGGACAAAAATGCAATCAATACTTAATTTTGTATTGGAGTTGGACAGGCTTAAAAGCATAGAACGAAAAGTGCGACCGACAGGCCTGACGCGGTTTGAAAATCCTGCCGAACACAGCTGGCAGATTGCTCTTTTTGCAATGTCGCTCCAGCCTTACGCTCCGCGCGAGATGGACATTCATCGCGTTGTGTCGATGCTGCTCGTCCATGACATCGGCGAAATTGATGCGGGCGATATTTTCGTTTTCGATGGCCAGGCAGCTGAACAACAAAGTGAAAGGGAGTTGAGCGGCGTCAAGCGCATCCTTATGCCGCTTGCCGAACCGACACGTAGTCTACTCCTGGAATTATGGAATGAATTTGAAGCCGGTCATTCCGTTGAAGCTCGATTTGCCCACGCTGTTGACAGGGCAATGCCCGTACTACTGAATCTCGCAAATAATGGTGGGAGTTGGAGAGAGCACGGGATCACTTATGACCGAGTCGTGGAGCGTGTCGGTCCAGAGATTAAGGCTGGATGCTTGCCCTTATGGGATCATCTCTTGGCGCAATTGGACCAGGCTAGACATGATGGCTGGTTCAGCGAGCCGCGTCACTCACCCCAGACTGAGCCCACACCGTGGTGAATCTCCCGACAGCCACCTTTGCAACGGCGCGCTCTTCGCAATCCTCTGCGAAGACGGCCGTGTAATCGGGACTCATGAAATTGGCAATGTTCTTCATAGAAGTTCGATCCTCGCGGCGAAGGTGTATGCGCTGGTAGCTAATCGCCTCGCTTTAATTCATGTACAGCAGAAATTGTACTCGAAGAAAGCGAAACGATCCGTTTAGCTGCATTGATGCCTTAACTGCCGGCAATCGTCAACGGGAGTTTGATGTTCTGCTAAACGTTCAGCATAGGCTCTTTCGCCTTCCCAACCATGGCTCAGGCCCATCCTTGAGAAGACAAAGCACAAACCATGGATATGGGAGAGGGGATGGACCACAACGTGGAATCTTCGCACTTTGCCCGCTTGGACGTGTTTGAGCGCTGGGCATGGCTTTATGCGCTTTGCAGAGAGCGCATCTTCTCCGATCATACGGAGTTGATAGTGAGCTATATGCGTGAACGATGCTGCGACGTTTCAGAACCATTGTTCCTGGAGTTGGGTTGTGGGCCAGGTTTCTACTCTGCTTCGTTAGCGCGGACCTTTCCAAATTGGCGCGTAGTTGGAGTAGATCGGTCCGCCCGCTTGATTCAGCGTGCTCGCCGCCGAGCAGAAGCCCCGCGGACTTCGAACTGCAGTTTCGTACTAGCCGATGTAACGAAACTGAGTCCTAGAAGCGAAGCCGACTTTATACTTGCGTCGCGGCTCCTCCTCATCCTAACGGACCGGGGATGTGCTCTCCAGGCCATCTACGCCTCGCTTAAACCCGGTGGGATCCTGTTGATTGCAGAACCACTAGCCGGATGGCGTACAGCCTTTGCCCTCGGGGCAATGCGGCTACTGCATAAGGTGGGTGGCGGCTCGCATGACGCCTTGCGGTATGCGACGGGATCGGTCGGCTTCGAAGAATTGAATAGCCTACTGGAACGTCAGCCGTGGTCTGAGGTCCTGCGTTGGTCGAAGGGTCATTATCAATTCGCTTTGTGTGTGCGAGACAATGTTGTGGGGACAGAAGAAGAAGAAGCAGTCGAGGCTCGTGGTCAAACGGAGAGTTACGCGCGCGTCTGACATCCTTTTATCTCCTTGCCAGGCGCATCGGACAATCTACTCGGAAAGCCGCCTCCTTAGGAGCAGCCCTTCGTCATCAAAATTCTGTCGGCGTCAAGATAGCAGTTCTGCTTTACACTCTGATGACCGCCCTTCCGTGAATGACGACATTGCGTGACGTAACTGAGTGAATTCATGGTTAGCGAGATGGAGCATGCTTAGCCTTCCAGAGCAGGAAACCGCCCTTGAAGGCGTTTGCATTCAATCCCAAGGTCGTTAGTTTGGTAGCGGATCCACAAGCTTGGCATTTCCTCCACCCAGCACGATGGAGTCACATTCAAGCACGGTGTGTAACGTCTTCACCGCTTTCTTGACATTTCCGTTGCCATACCTTGTGCCCATCGCGCTTTAGCGCCTTCTGGCCGAGGAAGTCCTCATAAGTCTTGCGTTTCTTCCAAGGCATATGCGCGAGCTCCATCGCCTGCACAACGCCGTCCACCACAAGCGCGGAACCCAGTCCGGTACCAAGCCCAAGAAAGAGCATTCGCCCTCCATGGTAGGAGCCAAGTGCCTGCATCGCAGCATCGTTGATAAGGCGCAGTGGCTTGCCGCCGAAGGCATTAGAATACTTAAAACGGACCCAGCCCTTTCCCAGATTGTGCGGATCGAGCAGCGGCAAATTATGTACTACTGGCCCAGGATAGCCGATCGAAACCCGGTCGAAATCCCAGTCTGCGGCCGACGCAAGCACGGCGCGAACCATTTCGGCAGGCGTAAACTTCGGCCCCGAGTCAACCTTGACAATCTTCCTGTTGTTCTGGCAGCGGAACTTGATGTGCGTTCCGCCTACGTCTATCGTAAGTATGTTCACT
This sequence comes from uncultured Acidobacteriaceae bacterium, assembly GCA_964246125.1. Taxonomy (GTDB): domain Bacteria; phylum Acidobacteriota; class Terriglobia; order Terriglobales; family Acidobacteriaceae; genus Edaphobacter. The sequence continues at coordinate 13,735 of CAXTPN010000005.1, read as the reverse complement.
TTGGTTCCGGTCTGTGCCACTGAAGACCCAGCAGCGCTAGCATGTCGTCCGCAGCGGCCGGTCCGTTTGAGCCTGCAGCGTAGTTGGGAAATGGCTCTGCGGGAGCCTCTTTCCAAGCGTCGATAAGTGGCTGGACAAAACGCCACCCGTGCTCCACGAACTCCGCACGCTGGAAAAGCATCGTGTTGCCCGCCATGGCATCATGAAGTAGACGCTCGTAACCCGTCGCCTGGGGCCCAAACGCTCCGGTCTTGAACTGGAACTTCATAACCGCATCCTCAACCTGCGTGGCCAAGCCAGGGACCTTCGCGCCAAAGAGCAGGCTGATAGTCTGCTCCGGTTTCATCCCAAAGATCAGTTGGTTCGGTGTTTTGCTTTGGTCCGCACTTGGAAAGAGACGTGCTGGCGGATCGCGAAACGTGATCACAACCTCCGTGTAAGCCTTGGAGATTCGCTTGCCTGTGCGTAGAAGGAATGGCACTCCGGCCCAGCGCCAGTTATCGATATCTACTTGTATAGCGACGTACGTCTCGATGTTCGAGGTCGGACTGACGCCGGGCTCTTCGCGGTAGCCCGGCACCGACTTGCCTTCAATCATTCCGGCACCATACTGACCACGCACTGCAAAGCGGGCCACATCTTCAGGCTTCATGTGCCGAATTGACTCCAGAAGTTCGACCTGCTTGTCGCGCATGTGCTCTGAAGTGAGCGAGACCGGAGGCTCCATGCCGACCAGGGACAGGACCTCCGCCAAGTGGTTGGGCACCATGTCACGCAGCGCGCCGGACTCCTCATAAAAGGCCGCGCGCCCTTCCACCCCGACGGTCTCAGCAACGGTGATCTGCACGTTGTGGATTGCTTCACGATTCCACAGATGCTCGATGATCGCATTTGAAAAGCGAAAGATTGCAAGGTCCTGCACGGCATCCTTGCCCGCAAAGTGGTCGATTCGGTAAATCTGGTCTTCGCTTAAGCTCTTTTGCAACTCGATGTTCAGCTTCTGAGCCGTTTCGAGA
>CAXTPN010000005.1:0-12709 GCA_964246125.1 uncultured Acidobacteriaceae bacterium | reverse complement strand
CGAGATCTCTGCCGAACGGCTTCTCAATGATTACCCTGCGCCAGCATCCGTCTTTCTTAGTGACGAGTTCTGCCCCTGCAAGCAGCGCCGTTACTGTCGCGATGAATGAGGGCGCAACGGCCAAATAGAAGAGGCGGTTTCCATCAAGGTCTGCGTCCTTTTCGATCGATTCAATCTTGCTTCGGACGGCCCTAAAGGAAGCCGCGTCTTCAAAGTTCGCCTGCTGATACTCCGACCGCGCAACAATCCACCTCATTGTCTCCGCGTCGGCGTCCGCGCCTATGAATTCGTCCAGCGACTCCTGAATGTGCTGGCGGAATCTGGCGTCATCCCAGTCTTCACGCGCAACGCCAAGCAGGCGAAACTGATCTGGAAGAATGTGGGCGGCCACCAAGTTGTAGATCGAAGGAAGTAAGAGGCGTTTGGCCAGGTCGCCGCTCGCGCCGAAGATGACCAGCATCGCGCCCTGCAACGTGGCATCGTTTGCAGATGTAGTCGCATCGGGCATCTATGCGGCCTCCTTCTTTTCCTTATGGCCGCCGAACTCATAACGCATAGCGGAGAGTAATTTGTCGGCGAACGTGGCATTTGTTTGTGAGATAAAGCGGGCGTGAAGCGCTGCCGTCAGGACGGTCGCGGGTACACCTTCATCAATGGCGGCAACCGCGGTCCAACGACCCTCGCCAGAATCGGAGACGCGTCCGCTATATCCGTTCAGATCGGGTGATTCGACCAGTGCTGCTGCCGTTAGATCGAGCAGCCATGATGACATCACACTCCCGCGCCGCCATACCTCCGCGATCTCCGGCAATGGCAGATCATACTTGTAGAGGCCCGGATCACGTAAGGGAGCGGTCTCTGCGTCGAAATTCTCGTGAGTGTCGCCTACGTTGGCATGCTTAAGGATGTTGAGACCTTCCGCGTAGGCAGCCATAATGCCGTACTCTATGCCATTGTGGACCATCTTCACGAAGTGACCCGCTCCCGGAGGGCCACAATACAAATAGCCATCCTCGGCCGTGGTCGGGCCGACTTTTTCCCGACCTGGCGTTTGTTCCACTGACCCCCTACCAGGTGCGAGCGTTCTAAAGATCGGATCCAGGGCTGCAACCTGAGCGGCATCGCCCCCGATCATCATGCAATACCCACGTTCAAGCCCGAAAACTCCGCCGCTTGTACCTACATCGATCCAGTGAACACCGCGATCCTCAACCTCTTTTGCTCTTCGAATGTCATCGACATAGTGCGAGTTCCCCCCGTCGATGAGGATGTCCCCTGACTCAAGCAGGGGCAACAGCTCCTGAACAGACTCATCCACCGTTCCAGCGGGCACCATGAGCCAAACCGCACGTGGCTTGTTCAACTTCGAGACCATCTCTTGAATCGATGAAGAACCCTCAGCGCCTTCCTTCATCAAGCCACCGATTTGCTCTGGACTCCGGTCATAAACTACACACTGGTGCCCACCTTTGATCAGACGCCGCACCATATTGCCGCCCATGCGGCCCAGTCCTACCATAGCCAGTTGCATCTGTAATCTCCTCGACGGTCTAGACAATTCTTCCCAGTGGAGCGTCGTTGGTTTTTCGTGGTCGGCGCGCGTAAGCCACAAACCGTCTGGTCCTTTAGAGACGAACGAGCGGATCTGGATACGGCGTGCTGGAGACATGTTGCTGTGTGGACGGGTCCGGATGGCAATGTCAATAGCGATCAGTAGCCCAAATGTGCCCTATTCACCACGTTTTGTCCGGGCGGGCAGAGGGCGCTGGTTCGGTACTAGCTTGAGAGCGGGGCAGGCGGCTCGTAACCTTTTGCAACTCTCGTGGATCAGAGGTGGGTACAAAACGGGAGACGGGTGACGAGACCTATCGCATATCGGGAGGCCTACATCACGGCTACGAATCTGCCGTACGTATTCATAGAGAAGACGGCCTGCGGCTCGCAGGTTTCGGGGGGTGTGCTGTGCAAGGGTCGTAACGTGTGGACGGAGGCAGTGCAACTACAAGGGGGTGATAGGCCGATGGTCGAAGCTTTCGAAGAGGAGCTGGGACTTATCTATCTTGATCGCCGCTTCCTGCGACCGTCTTTGTAGACCCGCTAAGCGGCAATCTTCAACGGTGACTCCGGGGCTGTGCTCTAACGCTCTGCGAACTCACTCAGCAATCTACGAAAGGAGCAGTTCGCAATCGATGAATGGAGAAAACTCAGTTCGGGATGAGGCGCAGATGATTGCGTCCATCGTTGGTGGCGATACGGAGCTCTACCACGAGTTGATCCGCCCCTATGAACGTACTGTGTACAAAATGGCCGTTTCATTTATGAAGAACGAAGCCGACGCGGAGGATGTCGCGCAAGAGTCCTTCCTCAAAGCGTTCAGGAAACTGGCAGACTTCCGCGGCCAAGCAAAGTTCAGCACTTGGCTAATCAGCATTACGCTGAACGAAGCAAGAGCTCGTTTGCGCCGTCAGGGTGTCCTGCGGATCGTATCTCTAGACGAAAAGCCTGAAGACAACGGGCCGATTACCCCAGCGCTCCTTCGCGACTGGCGGGAGGTTCCGTCCGAGGCTCTCGAACGGAAAGAGATTCGGAAACTCCTGGAGGAGGCGATTGCGGGCCTTTCGCCAATTTATCGTGAAGTCCTGCTTCTGCGTGACGTAGAGGAGCTCTCCATTGAAGAAACCGCCAAGGAACTCACCATTACCACCGGTACTGTCAAAGTTCGGCTACATCGAGCGCGGCTGATGATGCAGAAGGAACTGGCACCAAGGCTCACGAACGCAAACCCACGGAGGAGCTGGTTTCCATGGTCATAGAGTGCAAACACATTTGGGAACACATCTCCGGGTATCTTGACGACACTCTGGCACCTGAGATTAAAGTGCAGGTGCAACGACATCTCGAGCATTGCGAGATCTGCTCGGCCATCCTGGATTCGACACGCAATATTTTAGTGCTTGTTGCTGACGGCAGAATCTTCGAGCTGCCATCCGGCTTCAGCGAGCGTTTGCATTCAAGACTGTCAAAGGAGATAGGTAGTGCCCTGCCGCCCCCTTGATTCCAGTAGAGCTAAATTGATCCATGCAAGTGAAGGTGGAGCGCCCACTCTACAAGGACCAAGAGAAGCGTCAGGATGGCAAGAGCGACTTGGATCGTCTCGGCCCGTGCTGTTGTGCTGGTAACCGGTATCATCCGCCAGCGGGATGAGGGGCGGGTGCGCAGGGAACGGATACGCCAAATGACATAAAGGTTGACCAAGGAGCCTGCGATCGCAAGCATCTCCATAGGAATACGGATGCGTTCTGCATGGAAACGAGCGAGGAGATCAATGCTTGCGCTGGCAGCCGCGAGCGACCCGAGGCCAATTAACAGACGGAGGCCACTAATCGCGATTACGGCGGAGCAAATACTTTGCAGAAGAATAAAGAGGAAACTGCCCAATCCAATGACCCACGTTCGGTTTTGTAGTGGGTACTCCTGCGAAGACTTGACTTGATCTTTTCCTTCCGGCATCGCAGTTCTCCAGTCAGCGTGCGTAGCATCTCCGCACCTTCAAGGATAACGCCCACCTTTGGCCAACTGGGGAGCACAGCATGCCAGTTGCGAACTGGCATCGACGTTGTCGAACGGGCCGCCTGACAATGAAATAGTCAGCGGGTGTGAAAGGAATCTATGACGAACATTTCCTACCAGGCATCCGCACAAGGTCTAGTAGCAAAGGTGGTGGAGCGCGTCGTCCGGGAAGTTCGCGATGGCGTGTGGCACCCGGGAGAAAAGCTTCCAAGCGAGAGAGAGCTGGCAGAATTACTGAAGGTAAGTCGCACTACGGTGACTGCCGCATATGGTGAATTGGAGCAACGGGGAAGTATTCGCCGGCTGCCAGGCAAGGGTGCCTTTCTCTGCGCTTTGCCCATATCCGAGGAGAGTTTCTCTTGGAGCGGAAAGGTGTCCAACTCGGCAAACTCTCTGGATGAACCTGTACTAGAGTTGCTGGCGAGACGTGCAGGCGGAAATGACATTCGTTATCCCTTATGCGCGGGAACACCGTCACTTGAGATCTTTCCCAAGGAATCGTACCGCACCAGCGTTGGTCGCGTTCTTTCTGAAGGTCTGCCCGGTGCGCTGGCCGTCGCGCAAACCGAGGGACAATGGCATCTACGCGAAGCGCTTGCAAGATGGATAGGTGTTGATCCACATGAGGTCATGATTGTGGCCGGCGCGCAGGAGGCAATTGATTTGGTCTCTCGCTGTCTGATCGAACCTGGCGATGCGGTGGTGATCGATTCGCCCACCTATCCTGGCGCGATCCAGAGTTTTCGCTCGGCTGGAGCACAGCTTCTACCCTGGGGCACAGGCTGGTCACTCAGCCAACTCGAAGATCTCTTCCTACGTTTTCGCCCCAAACTGCTGTTTACCATGCCTACGTTTCACAACCCAACCGGTCGAGTGATGACGCTGAAGACAAGAACCGGCCTGCTGGAATTGGCAAGTAGGTACCGCGTGCCAATCATAGAAGATGATGTCTACGGCAGAACGTTCTTCGGTTCGCACGCCATGCCGGAATGCCTGTACAAGCTCGACAAGCGCTCGCAAGTTCTTTCGATGAGCACCTTTTCCAAGATGCTCGCTCCGGGTTTGCGCATCGGCTGGATCCTTGCGCCGCTTTATATGGTCAAGCAGCTGTCGCTTATCAAAATGCGCTCCAACCTGTTCACTGGAGGCATGAACCAACTTGCGCTTGCCGACTTGGTCTGTAGCGGGGAGTTGGATAAACACCTCGAACGTCTACGCGAACATCACGCGGAGCTTTGTACATCCGCAGTCCGTGCTTTGCAGCCCGCCATTGAACAAGGATGGATACGCTGCCGCATCCCGTCGGGCGGACTTTACCTGTGGTGCAGGATCCTGTTGTCGATCGATTCGGATCAATTCTTCGCGACTTGTGAAGCCAATGGACTGAGCATCGCTCCGGGCGATGCGTTCGAGCCTGACCGCAGCAAGGAAAATTCAGCATATTTCCGGCTTTGCTACACGGCGGCACCTTTGCATGTCGTGGTGGAAGGAGTTCGGGTTCTCACTCGCGTTCTCGCGGAAACATTTGCACAAAGGGGGGCCCACAGCGCTGCTCCTTCGCTTGCCCTGCAAGCTCAAGGGCTGTGAGATGAGTCCACGAAGCATAGATAGAGGTCAACCCGAACATCCGCCAAACTCAACAGCGGAACATGGAAGATTGAGCCGATCTCGTGACCGCAAGGAGCACTGGAAACGGTGGGGACCTTACCTGAGTGAGCGGGCTTGGGGTACCGTTCGCGAGGACTACAGCGCTACAGGCGAGGCGTGGGAATATTTCCCGCACGATCATGCCCGCTCTCGCGCGTACCGTTGGAACGAAGACGGCATTGCTGGAATTTGCGATCGCCACCAAAACCTGTGCTTTGCAATTAGCTTATGGAACGGTCGCGATCCGATCCTGAAAGAACGCATGTTCGGGCTTACTGGTAATGAGGGCAACCACGGGGAAGATGTGAAGGAGTATTACTTCCACTTGGATAACACGCCCACTCACAGCTACATGAAGTATCTGTATAAATATCCGCAGGCCGCTTTCCCCTATACGGAGCTCGTGCAGGAAAATCGTAGACGCGGACGCGAGGAGCCCGAATATGAATTGCTCGACACGGGTGTCTTCAAGGACAATCGCTACTTCGATATCGAAATCGAGTACGCGAAGGCCGGTATTGAAGACATTCTGATCCGGATAACCTGCACCAATAGAGGCCCTGATCATGCGGAACTTCACTTACTGCCGACGCTCTGGTACCGCAACACCTGGAGCTGGGAAACAGATGCAAAGCCGCGCCCTGTGCTTCGGCAGATAAGTGTCGATCACTCGGTAAGGGTAGAGGCACTCAACGACGCAATTGGAACCTACTGGCTGAGCTGCGGCAATCATCCTGAACTGCTTTTTACTGAGAACGACACAAACCTCTCGCGTCTCTACGGACACAAAGCCGCAGGCTTCGCGAAAGATGGAATCAACGACTGCATCGTCGAAGGCCGGCGGGATGCGGTCAACGAAGCTAAATCCGGGACCAAGGTTGCGGCGCATTACCAAATCCAGCTCGGACCTCGCGAGTCTTCCGTCACCTGCCTCCGCCTGAATAGTGATGGGCAGCCGCTAGATCCGCTTGGTCCTGGTTTCGCGAAGATTTTCGATCTTCGCAAGCAGGAGGCTGATGCCTTCTATACGACCATCATTCCACCAAGCCTGACACCTGATGCAGCGGGTGTGATGCGCCAGGCTTTGGCCGGTCTCCTCTGGTCCAAGCAGTTCTACCACTACACCATGCGTCACTGGCTCAAGGGAGATTCCGCGCAGCCGGAGCCGCCAGCCGAGCGGCTGACCGGCCGCAACTCCCGGTGGAACGACCTGTCCTGCGCCGACGTGCTCGCAATGCCGGATACGTGGGAATACCCATGGTTTGCGGCATGGGATCTGTCGTTCCATTGCGTGGCGCTCGCATTGGTCGATGCCGACTTTGCGAAGGAGCAACTGACTCTCATGCTCCGCGAGTGGTACATGCACCCGAGCGGTCAACTGCCTGCCTACGAGTGGGCTTTCGGGGACGCCAATCCCCCTGTCCACGCCTGGGCCGCATGGCGGGTCTACCGGATGGAGCAGCACCGCCACGGGACGGCAGACATCGCCTTCCTTGAGGGTGTGTTTCACAAGCTGCTGCTGAACTTCACTTGGTGGGTCAACCGCGAAGACGCGGAAGGCATGAATGTCTTCGAGGGTGGCTTCCTAGGGTTGGACAACATTGGCATCTTCGACCGCAGTGCGCCACTGCCGACCGGTGGCCATATGGAGCAGTCCGACGGCACGAGTTGGATGGCCAGTTACAGCCTGAACATGCTCGCTATCGCAAGCGAGCTGGCCATGCACAACCCCGTTTACGAAAGCGTTGCGAGTAAATTCTGGGAGCACTTCCTGCACATTGCCAGCGCGATCAATCATCTTGGCGATGAAGGAACCGGTCTATGGGATCAGGAGGACGGATTCTTCTATGACGTTCTCCATACGGACGATGGCGAACGCAAGCGGATGAAGGTTCGTTCGATGGTCGGATTAATCCCTCTTTTCGCTGTTGAAACGATCGAGCCAGATGCGCTCGCCCGAATGCCAGCTTTCAAACGAAGGCTTGAGTGGTTTGTGGAACACCGCTCTGACCTAATCGCCAATGTGGCCTGCATGATCACGCCGGGCGTCGGCGAGCGGCGCCTGATGTCGATCGTGGATGAGAAGCAACTACGCGCCATCCTGAGACTGATGCTGGATGAGCAGGAGTTCTTCTCGCCTTACGGTGTCCGAGCGCTATCGCGGGTGCATCTCGAGCATCCGTTCATGCTCGATGTCGACGGCCAGCTCCACGAAGTTGCTTATGAGCCTGGCGTTTCCGGCACGGGTTTGTTTGGAGGAAACTCAAACTGGCGTGGCCCAATTTGGTTTCCGATGAACTACCTCATCGTAGAGTCGCTGCAGAAGTTCGATTTCTACTACGGCGCCGACTTCAAAGTAGAATGCCCAACCGGTTCCGGAGTCATGCTCACCCTGGGTGAGATAGCCGCCGAAATCTCGCGGCGGCTTTCATCCATCTTCCTCACGCAGGAGAACGGCACGCGGCCTTTCCACGGTTGTATGCAGCAGGTGGCGCGGGACCCGCATTGGAAAGACCTGCACCTATTCTTTGAGTACTTCAACGGGGACGACGGCTCTGGCGTTGGCGCAAGCCACCAGACAGGATGGACTGCTCTCGTCGCGAAGTTGCTGCAGCAAAGCGGAACCCACCAAAACCGTAAGCCAGAGCAGAAGGCGGACGGACCACCTGTCCCTGCTGCCGCCAACGCGGAGAAGGCCCGCGAAGTTACGACAGCCACAAAGTAGGAGTAGTTGGAAGGAGTATTCGTATGGATGAACACAACGCTTCATCGGATCAGAGTTCCCACTTACGCGCTGGTTTCAGCGACTCGGAGGTCGCACGTATCGGTGCTCCGGTGCTGGACCCTATTCAGACGCCGACTGGAGCCACGCCGGCAGCGGTGGTCGACCCCAAGGTACCGACGGTGCGCCTGGAAAAAAAGCACCCTCTCGCTATCCGCTGGATGCATTGGATGAACTTTCCTCTGGTCACCACGATGATTTGGTCGGGCTGGCTGATTTACTGGAACGATTCCATCCCTCTGGTCGGTCAGGCTCATCACGTCTACCGCATCGGTTGGGGAAAGTTCACGCTCTTTCGTTTCTTTCCAGAGTGGTTCTATACAGCTATTCACGCTCATTATAACGTCACCAAGGGCTTGGGCTTCCACTTCTTCTTCATGTGGCTCTTCATTGGTAACGGGATTCTTTACGTGCTGTACACCCTTATTTCCGGTGAGTGGCGTTTCCTGTTTCCAAGCCGCCACAGCTTCAAGGAAGCTATCCACGTAACTCTTCACGACCTAGGCATCCGCAAAGACGCACCTCCAACGCGCAAGTTCAACGGTGCCCAGCAGATTGCGTACACCTCAGTCATCCTGATGGGTGCGGGATCGTTCCTCACCGGACTCGCCATTTACAAACCGACCCAACTTCATCTGCTCACCACGCTGCTAGGCGGTTATGAAGTCGCACGCCTGCTCCATTTCTGGCTCACCGTCGGCTATTGCACTTTTTTCGTCGTGCACATCGCGCAGGTCACCCGAGCCGGATGGAACAACCTTCGCGCCATGATCTCCGGCTACGAACTTCGGCCGGCGGCGGAGCCCGCCTACACGCCCGACCGCAGCTAGACCACACTTCATAGGAGATCGCCATGTCTAACCCGAACACCCAAGACGCGCCTGAAAATGAGATCGAGGACACTTCCGTTGTGCCTGCGCCGACACGTCGCGGCGGCTCGGTAGAGCCTGTGCCCGGCAATCCGCTTTCGGATGACCTGATTCGAAAGCAGTCGGCCATCTACACCCGACGTTCTCTACTGGTAATGGGTGCCGCCGCGGCTGCCGGAGGAAGCCTCTACTACTATCTAAACCTGGACCCGGAAGAAAATGGCCAGCCTACACTGCTGCGCGATGCGCTGGTGGTGAATCAGAAGATCACCCAGGCCCTCACGGGCGATCACGTTCTCGCACCTACATACCCGCTATCCCAGGCTACGGAGCTTCGGTACAACGCCGGCTACGGCTGCAAGAACAAACTCGAACCAGCTAACTACCGGCTGCAACTGGTCGGCCTTGCCAACCCAAAGTCATTTGGCACCCGCTATGTCGACGATGTGACCGCTTGGGATTACAAGCTCCTGGACGACCCCGCGCTTCTGCCGGATTCGAAATCCTTCGCGTTTGATCCTGAGCAGGAACGACATCCGGAGTTCCGCCCCGGGCAGGGTCCCAAGGTGATCCCCAATGCTTCACAGGGTGGGTCCTTAGGCTTATCGGATTTTGCCCAACCCACAAGCAAGCAGGCGGCGGAGGCAAATAAGGGAGCTGAGGCCAAAAAACCGGAAGGAGAGCAGGTCCCCGCGCAAAACATGCAGCAGAGCAAATCCGGTGCCGATGCCGACGGACAGGGGAAGATGGCTGCACCGCAAGATGGGGCGAGAGCAGAGTCGCCTCACAATCGCGGCAGGCGCGAGCGCGGCCAGGAGGAGGCGGGCGTGTCCGATTCAGGCCTCCACCCCGGCACGCCAGGACTGCTGCTCACGATGGATGACCTTCAGAAGCTTCCTCGTCACGAGCTCGTCACGCAGTTTAAGTGCATTGAGGGTTGGTCGCAGATTGTTCATTGGGGCGGGTTTCGTCTGGCCGACTTCATCAAGGCGTATCCGCCAGCGCCGAACCCGGACGGCTCGCTGCCGAAATATGTCTATATGGAAACTCCCGACGGCGATTATTATTGCGGCTTCGACTTGATGGATTGCATGCATCCACAATCGCTGCTGGTAACGGAGATGGCTGGCAAACCGCTGACGCAGTTTCACGGTGCGCCGCTCCGGCTGCACATGCCAATCAAATATGGTTACAAGCAGATCAAGCGCATCGGCCTGATCGCGTACACCAACGAACAGCCGGACGACTACTGGACCAAGCTTGGGTACGACTGGTATGCCGGACTGTAGTCACTTCAGTCACGTTCGCGGGGAAGCGAGCGGAGTCGATGGTTTTTAGAGGAAGGAAGACATTTGACGGAGGATCGGAACTTCCGCGTAGCAGTGGTACAGGCGTCGCCGGTTCCGGGGAATGTAGTCGCCACTCTGGCGAAGGCGCTTGCCCTGCTGGAGGAAGCGGCGAAAGCGGGGGCCCAGCTGGTTTGCTTCGGAGAAACGTTCTTACCCGGCTATCCGGCGTGGCTGGATTACTGTCCCGGCGCGGCGTTATGGAATCATCCGCCAGTCAAGCAGGTCTTTGCCGAAATGCGCGCAAACAGCGTAATCGTCCCCGGCGTGGAGACGCAAGCGTTGGCGGAATCTGCCGCTCGCCTGGAAGTCGGCATCATGATCGGGATCAGCGAACGTGTCGACACGGGGCCTGGCCACGGCACCCTTTACAACAGCCTGCTGTTGTTCGGCACGGACGGCACCTTGCTCAACCACCATCGCAAGCTCATCCCAACCTACACAGAACGCATGGTCTGGGGAAACGGAGATGCGGCGGGTCTACGAGTTGCAAAGGTGCATGAAGCGAATGTGGGCGGATCCATTTGCTGGGAACACTGGATGCCTCTCATGCGGCAGCACATGCACAGCCTCGGGGAGCAGGTGCATGTAGCCGTTTGGCCAACCGTACACGAGATGCATCAGGTGGCAAGTCGGCACTACGCCTTTGAAGGCCGCTGCTTCGTTCTTACCGCAGGTCAGATCCTCCGCGCTGCAGAGTTGCCGGCCGGACTCACGCAACTGCCCGGCCTTACCCCGGAAAATCTCCTCCTGCGTGGCGGATCGGCAATCATCGCACCCGATGGCCGCTACCTCGCCGGACCCGTCTTCGACGAAGAAACCATTCTCCACGCTACGCTTGATCTGCGCGAGATCGATCAAGAGGTCATGACGCTGGATGTGAGCGGACACTATTCCCGGCCCGATGTCTTCACACTGAAGGTGAACGCTTCGGAACGCCCCATCCCCGGAACCGCCTCATCTATCAGATTGGTTTGATGTCCGCTCCTAGAATTGCACCTGTACCCTTTTCCTGCGCGAACAGTACCAGGTGGTGGCCGGTTTCGGGGTTCGACGCAAAAGACGGAGGCAAGGGCATCGTGACGAGACGCTGTGCCCCTTCCTGCAATGGGCCTACGGCAGCGAGTGCCCGTGCTACTGCCACATGCGTCAGGTCGCGCCCTGAATTCTCTCCTCTCAATACTTTGGAGGAGTCGACGTCGTCTACGAAGGCCGCGACCAACTCAAGCCCGTGGTTCGCAGGCAGATCGGACGCAGAGTAGCTGAACACCAGGCTGCCGTCAGCCATTCGTGCTGAGTCAATTCGCAGTTTGATCTGCTTGTGCTGCGCCTCCGCTGCGAACGCTTTTTCCAAGGCCCGACGATCGCTGCCGACAAACTGTTCCCGGCCATTGACAACCATCTGCGGCGTGTACACACTGTCGAGCCTGAAGCGCCTTCCGTAGTCGCCTTGCCGATTTGTGTAAAGGTCCGACGAGAAGGGATCCTTCCACCCCAGCCTGTTCCAATAACTTACGTGTTCGCTCAAGCCGACGACGAACTGATTTTGTACCGTTATCTGCCCGCTCACCCGGCGCAGCAGATCGTCGGCGGCCGGACAATCCGAGCAACCTTCCGACGTGAAAAGCTCCACCAGGACGACAGAAGGATGGATCTGCGCCGGCGCAGGATGCACAAACGAGACCAGAAGCGAGAACAGCAGTAGGCTTTGGGAAGAGTACATGCGGGAGTGATGCAGCATAGCGAACCCCTTGTGTAAAGCTTTGGCGATGCCGTAGTTTGGCCCCTGGGAACGCTTGCTCAGGGGTGCGAGATGGCGCCTAAGACTGACGCCTTGGTGAGGAGTTCCGGTAGCACCTGCAAAGGTTCGGTGGCTTGTGCGGGATAGAGCACGTAGGTAGGAACGCCGCTACGGTTGACAGATGCCAGCTGCCGCGTGATCTCCGGGTCGTAGCTGGTCCAGTCCGCTCGAAGAAGGGTGTAGTGGTGGGCGTCGAGTTCACGGGTAACAGCCGCATCCTGCAGCACAACGCGCTCATTTACCTGACAACTGAGGCACCAAGCAGCGGTGAAGTCGACGAAGACGGGATGACCGGACGCCTGCGCTTGCCGGAGCGCTTCGGGAGAAAACGCTTGCCACTTCTGCCGCTCCTCGCCGGGAGCCTTGAGCGTGATAGTGAGCGATGCCGCAACGGTAATAGCGGCTATAGCAATTCCAAGTTTCCGAGCGGGCCAGCGGGCTAGAGCCCAGCCTGCAACTGCAAGCAGAACAAGTCCCACCAGCAGCCGGGCGATGTGGTCCGACCCTTCACCAGGGGTGGCACTATACAGTCGTCCGTAAACCCACACCAACCAGACCACCGTCAGAAGCAGAGGGACGGCAGTCAGTTGTTTCATCGTCTCCATCCAGCGACCGGGGCGAGGCATCCACTTTGCCCAGCTAGAGCCTGTTAGGAACTTTCCATGGCTACTGCGACGAGTTTTGCTGTCATGAG
>CAXTPN010000004.1:0-44488 GCA_964246125.1 uncultured Acidobacteriaceae bacterium | reverse complement strand
GTATAGCTCGATCCGGTGACCGTCGGGGTCGCGCAAATACAAATAGAAGGCGTTTGAAATTCCGTGACGCCCCGGCCCACGCTCCAGCGCCTGCGGCTGCCCCCCGCCCGCAACGATGTCGCACACCTGCAGCACGCGCGCACTGTCGGGCATCCAGTACGCAAAATGATGCAGCCGCGGCCCCCGGCCGTTCGTCATGGCCAGATCATGCACCGTGCCGCGGCGCTGGATCCATGCAGCCCACATTCTGCCGTCATCATCTTCGCTGTATTCGGAGAGGCGGAAACCCAATTTTTGCTGATACCACGCGGCCATGGCGCCCACATGCGGCGTCATCACGTTGTTGTGGTCTACCCGCTGAATGCCCGCGCCGCGATGCAAATGGTAGTCCTGCAACAGCCACTTGTAGCGTTGCGACTGATAATAAAACACCACGGGGAACCCGAACGGATCCTGCATACGCAACATCTTCGGGCGATCCTGGTCCTGCTCCCAGCGATACGGCAGGCCTTCCGCTTCGGCCAGCTGCACAAGCTCCTCAAGCACATCGTCCGACCACACCTTGTACCCAATGTGGCGAACGCCCGCCGTCGAGCCCAGCTCAAGCTTCAATGTCCACTCGCGATCTTCTGTGCCGCGCAGATACAAAGCTTCGCTCGTCTCGTGCAATGCATTGAGACCCAACAGGTCGACATAGAAGTGACGCGACGCGGGAAGGTCCGTCACGGTAAACACAGCGTGTCCAATGCGAACAATGTGAGGTGCCTGGGTCATCGTAAACTTCTCCTTTGGCTACGCAGCCTTTGCTGCTCTCAATGTTTGACACCCACGCCAAACTTAGGGATGGCGTGCTGGCCCAGCGGCATGGCGATGTGCTTGAGCTCCGTATAAAACTCGAAGGAATGGTCGCCGCCCTCACGATGCGTTCCGCTGAACTTCACGCCGCCGAACGGTGTGGGCAAGTGACGCACGTTGTGGCTGTTGATCCAGGTCATACCGGCCTCGATCTTCAACGCAAGGCGGTGCGCACGCTCTACATCCTTGGTCCACACGTAGGAAGCAAGGCCATACCGCACGTCGTTTGCCTGGGTGAGAGCGTCCGCTTCATCGCGAAACGGAATCGCTGTCAGCACCGGTCCAAAAATCTCTTCCTGTGCAATGCGCATCGAGTTTCGGCCTGTCAGTAGCGTGGGCTGCACAAAGTTGCCCACGTCGCCAATCCTGTGCCCACCCGCCCGCAACTCCGCACCTTCAGCTTTCCCAATGGCGATATAGTCCAGCACACGGTCACGATGCTCCGGATGGATAAGCGGGCCAACTTCGGTTGCCGGGTCGAGCGGGCTACCGACCGTCACGGCGTCTGCGCGCTTCGCCAGCCGTTCCACAAATTCAGCGAAAATGCTCTCCTGGATCAACGCCCGGGAGTTTGCCGTGCACCGCTCACCGTTGAAACTGTAGATCTGGAACACCGTCGCATCCAGCGCCCGGTCGAGGTCGGCGTCATCGAAGATCAACACCGGCGACTTGCCGCCAAGTTCAAGCGACAGCCGCTTGATCTGCTCGGCCGCATTCTTCATCACAATGGTTCCGGTAGAAGTCTCTCCTGTCAGCGTGATAAGCGGCACCATCGGATGCGCGACGAGTGGCGCTCCAGCTTCTTCTCCAAAGCCATGTACGACGTTGAATACGCCGGGCGGCAGATCCGCTTCCTCGAAAATCTGCGCCAGTCGCCAGGCGGTCAGCGGAGACCACTCGGCCGGCTTCAGGATCACTGTATTGCCGGTGGCCAGTGCCGGCGCAATGCGCCACGTCGACAACATCAGCGGCGCGTTCCACGGCGTGATGATGCCGCACACACCTACCGGCACGCGCAGGCTGTAGTTCAGCCAATCGGAGTCGACCGGGAAGGTGCGGCCATCCATGGCTCGTTCTGCCCACTCCGCGTAGAAACTGAAGTTTTCAGCCGCGCGGGCAATCTGCGCGCGCACAATACGCAACGCCTGTCCTGCGTCCAGGCATTCTGTAGCGGCGATCTCATCGCCGTACTTCTCGATCAGGTCGGCAATCTTCAACAGGTACCGTTTCCGGTCCTTTGCCTTCATGCCGCTCCACACGCCGAATCCCTTGTGTGCCGCCGCGGCGGCGAGCTCTATATCTTCAGCGTGACCGCGACTGACCTTCGCGAGTACGGCATCGGTCGCGGGATTGCTCGTCTCGAAGGTTTCGCCCCGTACCCCCTCAGTCCAGGCACCGTCAATAAAGTGCGGTATTGTCTTCGCCCGGAGGCGGCTCTCCAAAGCCTTGATAAATTCTGGTGTGATCGTTCCTGCGGTGCTTAGAGCCATGTGCATCTCCTGCGGCAATGGGATAAAGGACAACCTATACCAAACGGGTCACAATCGGCAAGCCGTCTCGGCGAATACTTTCTGGATGTGCGTTCACGAGCATTTCTGTGCTGGGAAGCTCTCGGCGATTAGATCGCTTACTTCCGCAGCACGGCGCGCATGCTCTGCAGCACAGCCAGAACATTGGGTGCCTGCTCACCTTTACGCCACGCAATGCAAATACCTATGGTTGCTTTGTGGTCAGAGAGCGGTATGGCTTTGACCCTTCGACTCGCTCCAGGGTGTGCAATGGCGGAGCCGCCCGCGATGTAAACACCCTTACCTGATGCCACGAGCACCGTCCCTTCCTGCTCATATGGGCCCGTCCGCGTCTGCACAAGCTTCGGTCGGATGTGCGCCTCGCGCAGAAGCTCCATGACCTTGTCGTACATGCCCACAGATGCACTGCGTTTATGCAACAGAATCGTCTCCCCGTCGAGCTCTTCCAATGCAATTTTCCGCGCTTTCGCCAGCCTGTGGCGTTTGGGAAGCAACGCCACTAACTCTTCTTGATAAAGCGTTTCACCGTCCAGGCAAGTGTGATCGAACGGCGGACGCATCAGACCGATGTCGATCGTTTCATCGCGCAATGCCGCGCTTTGTTCGGCGGAAAGGATACTCTTGAAGTGGACCTCAGCCTCGGGATCGACGGCCATGTGGCGCTCCAGCGCGCTTTGCAGCGCGTCCCCCAGGCCGGTCGCGAAACCCACGCGCACACAGCCACCGGCTCCGTTGCCCGCACGTCGCGTCCGCTCCTCCACGCCCGCCATCTGGGCGATCAGCGACTTACCCTCCGCCAGCAACACCCGTCCCGCAGCCGTAAGGCGGACAGAGCGAGACGTACGTGTCAATAAAGCCACCCCTAGCTCCTCTTCCAGCGCCCGCACCTGCCGGCTCAGCGGAGGCTGGGCGATGTGCAGGCGCTGCGACGCACGGGTAAAACTGAGTTCTTCCGCCACTGCAATGAAATACCGTAAATGCCGCGAATCCATGGCCTCATTTATACCTCATAAGTATTGACCATAATATATAAAGTATTGGACAGCCTTGCTCGTATAGGCTTAGTATCCGTTTCGCCGGCTTCCCGCTCCAAGGGGACACCGATGGAGGTTTCCGTTATGAGGACACTCGAAGAGACACAGAACGATGTGCCCGCGCCATCGGCCGGCAAGGGCGCGCGTCGCGGCGCTGACCTGCTCGAAAGCCTGCACGCTAACCCACCCAACATCTGGTACGGCGGCAAGCAGATTGAAGACCCCGCCAGCTTTCCCGCCTTTCGCAACGGAGCCGAAAGCCTGGCAAGCCTGTACGACCTGCAGTGGAAGCATGAGCCAGAGATGCTGTATGAGTCGCCGACGACCGGAAACCCAGTCAGCAGAACTTTTATGATTCCGCGTACGAAGGAGGAGTTGAAGGCAATCGGCCGAGCCATGAAGATGCGCTCGGACTCCAACTTCGGCATGATGGGGCGGCAACCCGACTACATGAACCGCGCTATGACCGGATACGCCTCCGGCGCCTCCTTTCTGGGCGAGGAAGATCACCGGCTGGGCGAGAACGCGTGGAACTATTACCTGCACTTGCGCGAAAACGACCTTTCGATGACGCACACGCTCATTACCCCGCAGGCAAACCGCTCCTTAGGCACCTCACAGCAGGCAGACCCGTACCTTGCCGCGCGAATCAAAGAGGAAACTAGCGAGGGCATTGTTATCAAGGGTTGCCGCCTGTTGGCCACGTTACCCATTGCCGAAGAGATCATGGTGTTCCCGTCGACCCTGCTCAAGAATGTGCCGGAAGACGCTCCTTACGCATACGGCTTCAGCGTTCCGACGAATACCAAGGGCCTCAAGTTCCTCGTGCGCGAAAGTTATGATTACGGCGCTTCGCACTTCGATCACCCGCTCAGCTCCCGCTTTGAAGAACTTGACGCGGTAGTGATTTTCGATGACGTGTTTGTTCCGTGGGACCGCGTGATGCTGTACAAAAACGTGCTGCGCTGCAACCAGGCGTACGGTCGCACAGGGGCGCTGGCCTTGATGACCCATCAGGTGCTTTGCAAAAATCTTGCCAAAACCGAGTACCTCATGGGACTCACCTCTTTGCTTGCGGACTCGATTGCGATCGAAGGTTTTCAGCACATCCAGGAGAAACTTGCCGAAGTGTGGATCAACATGGAGACGGTACGCGCGTTTCTGCGGGTGGCGGAAGAAGATGCTGAATTGGATGAGTTCGGCATGATGCGTCCATCGTGGGATCCGCTTGACGCCTGCCGCAACCTGTATCCGAAGCTATATCCGCGCATGCGCGAAATCCTGCAGCAGATGGGCGCGAGCGGCCTGGTTGCCATGCCAAGCGAGGCCGATTTGCGCGGTCCAATGGCGGACGACATCGGCCGCTACTTCCAGGGCGCACGCGTTCAGGCGCACGAGCGCATTCCGCTTTTCCGGCTTGCTTGGGACACATGCCTTTCGGCATTTTCAAGCCGTCAGGAGCTTTATGAGCGTTTTTTCTTCGGCGACCCCGTTCGTATGGCCGGCGCACTCGTCAACACGCATGATCGCACCCGTTACATGGATCGCGTTCGCTCGTTCCTGGAGCAGAACTCAAAGGCTGTTGCGGGCTAGCACGCGCAAGCAACACACAATAGCAATCTAAAGGAGCGTAGCCGTGACGGATCAACTTGTGATCTCCACATCTTCCGCAATCGATCCAAAACTGTTACGGCAAACGGTAGGACGCTTTCTTACTGGCGTTACGGTCATCGTTTGCGCCGTGGAAGGAGAACTGCTCGGCATGACGGCCAACTCCTTCACGTCGCTTTCGCTCGACCCGCCGTTGATCCTGTTCTGCCCCGGCAAACACACACGAACAGGACAGAACGTTGCATCCATCGAAACGTTTTCCGTCAATGTCCTGCGTGAAGATCAGCAGCCGCTTTCAAATTACTTCGCCGGCGGCTGGAAGCAGCCCGAACCGCCGCCGTTCCGCTTCGTCGAGCAGACAGCTGTACCGTATTTAGAAGGAAGCCTTGCCTCTTTGCTGTGCCGAACGCACAACGTCATCGAAGGTGGCGATCACTGGATCGTCATTGGCGAGGTAGTGGGTGCCCATCAAGGGCCGGATCCCTTGCACCCTCTTGGCTTCCACATGGGACGCTACGCCACCATAGAGAAGAGCGCTGCTGCCCCCGCGCTGAACTTGTACAACAAAGCGGAGCCGAGCGCGACGCGCCATCCACACGAGACCCGCTAAGACACTCGCACTGGACCAGCCTTATGTCTACCATTTACGCCGCCGCCCTGAATTTTGCCGGAGCATACGCCGAGCTCGAACCCGCGATGACGGCAGCGCCCTACTACGCCCCACCGCAGGCGCCCGTTCTCTACATTAAACCGGCGCTTTGCCGCACGGCCGCCGGCGCGCCCATCCCTTGTCCAGTCGATACGCCCGCGCTGCGTATGGGCGGCACACTTGCCGTGATCATTGGCCGTACGGCAAGGCGCGTATCTGCTGCAAACGCCCTAAGCTACGTTGGCGGGTACGCTGTGGCAAACGACGTAAGTGTGCCCCACGCGTCGTTCTATCGGCCGGCTGTCAGCCAGCGCTGTCGCGATGGCTTCTGCCCCATCGGGCAACCGGTCGACGTTTCGCACGCGCCGGAAAAGTTCTCACCGGACGCCCTTAGCATTCGCATTTTCGTCAACGGACAGCTAACTTGCGAGGCGAACACCTCCACTCTGCGGCGGAGCGTCGCTGATCTGCTTGCGGAGGTTAGTGACTTCATCACCCTCCAACCGGGTGACATCCTGCTGATGGGGGAGCCGGGCGGCGCACCTCTCGCCTCACCAAAGGACTCCGTGCGTGTTGAAATTGACGGCCTCGATGGGATTACCAATCCCGTCGTGCAGGAAGGTATCGCATGAAAACAGCGCGCGTGATCTTTCAGGACCGCTCCGTCACCGCGGAGGAACATCAAGGCAAGGTGCTCCTTGCAACGGGGGAACTCGTGTCCGAGGAGCAAGTTCAATGGCTGCCCCCTCTTGTGCCTGGCACCATTTATGCGCTCGGCCTGAACTACGCCGACCACGCGAAGGAGCTTAGCTTTCAGGCCCCCAAGGAGCCGCTTATTTTTCTTAAAGGGTCAAATAGCCTCTGCGGCCATCGAACATGTAGTGAACGCCCTGGCCACGTCGCGCACATGCACTACGAGTGCGAGCTCGCGGTCGTCGTTGGTAAGCCTGCGCGCAGTGTCAAACAAGCGAACGCCCTTGACTACGTGCGCGGCTATACCGTCGCCAACGACTATGCGTTTCGCGAATACCTCGAGAACTATTACCGCCCAAACCTCCGTGTAAAGAGCCGAGATGCAGCCACGCCCATTGGACCCTGGCTGGTAGACGCAGCGGATGTGCCCGATCCCATGAACCTACGGCTCACGACGACGGTGAACGGCAGACTGACGCAGGAGGGCTCCACGCGTGACATGATCTTCGGCATCTCCGCACTCATTGAGCATCTCAGCAGCTTTCTGACGCTCTGCCCGGGCGATATCATCCTCACGGGTACGCCTGAAGGTCTGGAAAATGTCGCACCGGGAGATGTCGTCGTCACCGAGATCGAGACCATCGGCGCGTTGAGCAATACCATCGTCGAACAGGAGCCATAGACATGCCGCATTTCGTTCTGGAGTACACGGCCAACCTACGTGATGAGGTCGACATCCCTGACCTGCTGCGCGCCGTTAATGCCGTGCTCATAGCGCAAGACGGTGTGTTCCCGCCCGGCGGCATACGCTCGCGCGCCATCGAGTACACCGACTATGCCATTGCCGACAGCGTGGCCGATTATGCCTTCATCCACGCCAGCCTAACCATCGGAGCAGGACGCTCGCCCCAAGAAAAGAAAGCTGCCGGCGATGCGATTTTCTCAACTCTGCAGCAGCGTCTTGCGCCTGTTTTCGCAGTGCGTTATCTCGCGCTTTCGATGGAGTTCAACGAGTTCAACGAGGCCGGCACGTGGAAACAGAACAACATCCACCCTCGCTTTCGGCAGACTCCGCCGAGCGCCCCGGAGGTCACTTCATGACGTCGCGGCAGATTGAATCCCTTGCCGCTTCGCTCGAAACTGCGGAGCGGACGGGTCAACAGATCCGTCAGTTTTCGCTTGATTATCCCGGTATCACTATTGCGAACGCCTACGCCATCCAGGAAGCGTGGGTAAAGCTCAAGCTGTCTGCGGGCCGCAGCGTACGCGGCCATAAGATCGGACTTACATCGAAGGCTATGCAGACCTCGTCGAACATCACTGAGCCCGATTACGGGGTGCTGCTCGACGACATGTTCTTCGATGACGGTTCCTCGATTCCGTGCAACCGCTTCATCGTTCCGAGGGTTGAAGTGGAACTGGCCTTTTTTCTCAATCAGCCGTTACGCGGTCCGGCCTGCACCATCTTCGACGTGCTGCGAGCCACCGAGTTCGTCACGCCCGCCATTGAAATTATTGACGCCCGCATCCACCAAGTCGATCCGGAAACCAAAGCTACACGCAAGGTCTTCGATACGATCAGCGACAACGCCGCGAATGCCGGCATAGTGATGGGAGGCCGCCCTTTCCGTCCCATGGACGCCGACATGCGCTCCATCGCCGCAGTCGCATACCGCAATGGGGTCGTGGAAGAATCCGGCGTAGCTGCAGCGGTGCTCAATCACCCTGCCACCGGCGTGGCCTGGCTTGCAAACAAGCTTGCGGCGCATGAGGTCGAACTGCAGGCCGGCGAAATCATCCTGGGCGGCTCATTCACTCGCCCCGTCGCCGCGCGCCCCGGCGACACATTCCATATCGACTATAGCCCCTTTGGTTGCATATCCGCGTACTTCGCTTAGGGCAACGCGCTCTTGGCTGTAGCGTTGATAGCACCGTTTGCTGTAGCTACCTTGCTTCCACGCCTTACTTCAGAAGTTTAGGTCAGCTTACCGACCAGCCTTCGACAGCCTGTTCGACCCCGCCGATGTGCCCACGACCGTGGCGGAACACAGGATGCGCGAGGTCCCGGCTGGCTGCAGGAAAGCGGGGTGTCCTTTCCCGCTGCCGAGCCCGCCCGACTGAGCCTGGGGTTGCCCCGTCTGCTTCTAAGCGCACCGGCACACCCTTGGTCGATCGACGGCTCGCCGCAGAGGACCTATTTTCAGGCAGATCCTTCAGGACGTGCGCAGGTCGGGCGCGCTCATCCTTTTACACGCCACGATACATCTGTCCTCTGGGTGGCGTTTAGCTGTCGGCTACAATTCCGCATCCCGCTTCTCGGCACGTTTGGTGAATCTTGACGGACCAGATAGACTGAATCCGCATGCCCCCATCGGGAACCAAAAAGAACGATCAAACGCGGTTGTTCCTTCAGATTGCCGAACGTTTGGAACGTCGGATTACTTCTGGAGAGTTTGGTACGGGCGAGAGACTGCCTTCCGAGAGGGTTCTCGGGCAAGAGTTCAAAGCAAGTCGAACATCGGTACGCGAGGCCATTCTTCTCTTACAATCCAGAGGCTTACTGAGCAAAGAGCACAAGTCCCGCACGAAGATCACAGTGCCGAACTCTCAAGGAATGATGGACCATCTCTCCAGCGCAGCAAGATCTTTGCTCAGCAATCAGGAGGGAGTCGCAAATCTTCAGGAAGCGCGTTCCCTTTTCGAATGCGGTCTCGCACGTTATGCGGCAAGGCACGCGACTCCGAAACAGATCGAACGCCTCGAAATCGCTTTGGAAGAGAACCAAAAGCATTTCGCTGATGCAGACGCGTTCACTAGGACAGATATTGAATTTCATCTGGCGATTGCGAGCATCCCGGCAAACCCAATTTTCGTCTCGCTTCATCAGGCTCTCCTCGAATGGCTTGTGACCCAGCGAACCGTTGGGATCAAAATCCCCGGTTCTTCGGAGGCCATGTTCCAGGACCACAAAGCGATTTATGAGGCCATTGCATCCAGAAATCCGGAAGCCGCGGACCAAGCAATGGCAAGCCATCTCGCTCATGTGGCACGCTACTACTGGAAAGCGGTCACTGACGGATCGTTAGCGAGTCGCTCCGCCACTCAGCGAGTGGCGAACTCCTCTCAAGAGCTCGTTCTCGGACGATAGAGTATCCCGCCACGCGGCCGCTTTAGCGTTTTGCATTACGGTTTGGCACGCGCCAACGGGCCGCCGAATGCTCATTCTGGGTAGACCAGTACAACGTGTTGTCGGATACTATTCCTCAGAACGTTTACCGCCGATGCTGATTTTGAGGAAAAGATGAAGATTTGTATGTTTCGACACAGGGATTCTGAGCGTCTTGGCATCGTTGAGGGCGACGAGGTGATTGACGTTCTCTCTGACACTGACGCACTATCCAGAGAACTCCAGGATTGGCTACCTAACGGTCAGGCGTCGTGGCGCATTCTGGAGACCCTCGCTCACGAAGATAAGCCCCGACTTCGGTTGTCGGACGTAGGTTTACTTCCGCCGATCCGAAAACCCGGAAAGTTCCTTGCGATTGGGGGAAATTATCGAACCCACTTGCAAGAGATTGCTCACTTGAAGATTCCCATCGGGGAACACCAGATTTGGTTCAATAAACAAACATCTTGCATCGCAGGTCCGTTTGACGATCTGCGGATGCCAGCCGTTTCCGACACATTGGATTATGAGATTGAGCTCGCCGTCGTCATTGGTAAGCGCTGCTCCAACGTCAAAGCGCAGAATGCAAGCAGCTACATCGCCGGTTACATGGTATCGAATGACGCAACGATTCGGGCATGGCAGTCGAGAACGCAAACGATCACCCTGAGCAAATCCTTCGACACCCTAGGTCCTATTGGGCCTTGGCTTGTCACTGCTGACGAGATACCCGACCCTCAGGAACTCTGGCTGAAGACCTGGGTCAACGACGAATTGCGCCAAGACGGCAACACCAATGACATGCGGTTCAAAATCTCCGAGCAAATCGAAGAACTCAGCACGGCTATGACCCTCATGCCAGGTGACATCTTGGCGACCGGTACGCCGGCAGGAGTTGGCTTCGCTCGCATCCCGGCACGATATCTTTCGCGTGGCGACGTCGTGACAATGGAGATCCAAGGTCTGGGACAGATTAGAAACAAGGTCGTCTAGACCGATTCGTTGGCATATGTAGCACCGCCAAAACGTGACTAAATTTGCACGTTCAGCATCTGGTATTACCAGACTTGACGAACGTAGGACCAGCCGGTACTATTCGGTCGAATTAACTTCAGGAGAAAAGCCATGTTGCGAAGTCTCAAACTCGTCCAAAACAGAAAGCTCTCGAAAGTTTGCGCACATGGTGAAAGCACTGGTGCGACATCCATTGCACTCTGTGGGCACGTACTGCGCATTCTCGTTGTTGCGTGCATGTGTGCCACCAGCTTGATTGGAAGAGCGCAATCGGCAGGGGCAAATCTTTCGGGACAGGTTTTGGATCCAAGCGGCGCCATCGTTTCAACGGCGACACTGACCATCACCAACGTAGCCGACGGCGCCGTGCATGCCACAAAATCAAACGACAGAGGGGTCTACTCCATCTCCGACCTTCCGCCGGGCACCTACACGGTGTCAATCGCAGCAACCGGGTTCTCATCTCAGATCGTGAAGAATCTCGAACTCACTGTCGGAGGTTCACGTCAGCTGGACTTGAAGCTGGCAGTTGGAGACGTCAGTCAAACTGTGGAAGTAACCGCTGCAGCAGTAGATGTCGAAGCTGACACATCTGTTGTCAGCGCAACGGTCGGCCAGAAGCGCATTGTCGATCTTCCTTTGAACGGCAGAGATTGGACCCAGTTGGCAACTCTTCAACCGGGTGTGACGAATGTTCGCTCACAGCAGACGGGTGGAGTGTCGATTGGCGGCAATCGCGGTATCCGCGGTTTTGGTGCTCAGCTCACGACAAACGGACACTCCCCCTACGAGAACACTTACCGCATAAACGGCATCAATGAAAACGATTTTTCCAACGGCGCGCCCGGCAGCCCTATCGGCGTAAATCTGGGTGTCGATGCGATACAAGAATTCAGCGTGGTAACGAGCGCGTACACAGCAGAATATGGCCGTGTCTCAGGAGCAGTGGTTAACGCAGTCACCCGATCCGGGACAAATGACATCCACGGTACAGCCTTCATCTTCGATCGAGACAAGATCTTCGACGCGCGTAACTTTTTCGACGGAGTCAACATCCCGCCGTTCCATCGCGTACAGTTCGGCGCAGCAGCCGGCGGCCCGATAAAGAAGAACAAAACGTTCCTGTTTGGGAACTACGAAGGTATTCGGCAATCCCAAAGCACTGCATACAACTCGCTAGTTCCGTCAGCTGCCGCTCGTGCGGGCAACATACACTCGGCAAACGGCACACCTATCACTGTCACAGTTGATCCGAACGTGGCCCCCTATTTCAGACTCTACCCGCTCCCGAATGCTGGACTGAATGCTGGAACTTTCGGTGACACCGGAACTTACGCAGCATCGAACCCGAGCGGCGCGAGGGAGACCTTTTTCACCACACGCTTCGATCAAACCTTCAGTGAAAAAGATAACCTCGCCGTCTCGTATCTGTACGACGACGGCCACCAAACTGCTCCTGATCCCCTGGGGAACATTCTGTCTGATCTTCTATCAGGTCGTCAGGTGGCCACGATCACAGAGAATCACACATTCGGCTCCAGTCTCCTGAACGTATTCCGAATGGGTTACAACAGAAGTCACGTCCGTGTTTTCGATCCTATTAGAGCCTCGAATCCAGCGGCAGCCGACACCTCCCTTGGGTTCTTCCCGGGCCTGTACACGCCCCAGCTCACGATCACCGGGTTGACGGCCGCCTACGGACTCGGGGGTCCCAGACGCGTGGAAGGAAGTCTCAACTCATACCAGCTCTACGATGATGTTGTATTCACGAAAGGTCGGCACACACTCAAACTGGGCTTTGCCTTCGAACAACTGCGAAACTTCAATCATAGTCTGCCTCAACTTGGGGGTGTGACCTTCCTGTCCCTCGCCGGCTTCCTGCAGAACCAACCCTACACTGCGCAAGTACCAACCCTCCAAACGACTCCCGTCGAGCCAACGAGCAACATCATTGCGGAATATTTACAAGACGATTGGCGCGTGAGTCATAACCTCACCGTCAACCTCGGGATACGCTACGAAATTCTTACCATTCCTTACGATCGGAAGAACCGACTCGGCTTCATCAACACAATTAACGCTCCGGCAGGATCTGGCCCCTGTCCCTTGGTCGTCGCCCCAACGAACATTCCGGGATGCACAGTCCCCGCGAGCAAATTCTTTCAGTCGAACCCGACTCTGCACAATGCCGAACCCCGAGTGGGCTTCTCCTACGATCCGTTTGGCTCGGGAAAAACAGCAGTTCGTGGCGCTTTTGGTATTTACGACCAGCTACCCCTGCCGGTGTTCTATGCAACCTATTCGGGTTTGACCGCGCCCTATGACCTCGATCAGCTGATAGTCGGAACGCTTCCCGTCGGCAGCTTTCCAAACGGCATTCCGCCGCTCGCAGCATCCAGCGCCGCTAACAGGCTCGGCCATTATGTCGATCCGAATCCAAAGCGCGACTACTCGATGAACTACAACTTCAATATCGAACAGCTCTACGGCAAGTACGTCTCTACCTCAATCGGGTATTCCGGCGAGCATTCGATTCACGGCATCTTCAACGCCCAGGACCTGAATCAGGTTGCACCGCCAAACGTTCAAGTCATTCAGGGACGCTATGTATGGCCAATCGGGGGCGTTCAACCAGATGCGAACACTCGCGCCATTTATGGTTTCTTCTTCGACAACAGTTCGCATTACAACGGTCTACTCACGCAGATCAAGGTCAATGGCTATCATGGAGCTAATCTCCAAGGAACATACACATGGGGCCAGTGCGTCGACTATGGCTCCAGCACTCAGTCGCCAACAACATATCAAAACACACTTCCAGGCCTCATCTACTTTGACAAACAGATGAGGAAGGGCCGGTGCGACTACAGTATCACGCAGAACTTCACGGCGAATGGGCTATACGAAATTCCGGCTCACTTCAACAGCGAAGTCCTGACAGCTGTTGCGTCAGGCTGGCAGATCGGCGGCATTGTCTTCGCGAGCACCGGTGTACCGTTCACGCTCATCAATCCTGGCGATGTTCTGGGACAGAAAGGAACTTCGCTCGCTCCTCTTCCGGACTTCATAGCCGGCTGCAACCCGTACAACACCAACTACAAAACAGGGAGTCATTACTATGTGAACACCACGTGCTTCGCTTACCCCACCGTTGCGGCAGGGTCACAGATAGCGCCGTTGTGCAACCAAGCTGGAACGACACCCACAAACGGTGGGGTTCTATGCCTTAACGTGGAAGGCAATTTACGTCGCAACTCTCTGATCGGACCGCGACAAGTTGAAGCAGACCTGTCTCTGATCAAAAACACATCACTGCGTCGCTTGTCCGAAACTGCAAATCTACAACTTCGTTTTGAAGCCTTCAACGTCCTGAACCACACCAATTTTCAGGCTCCGACCGACTTCATTACCTTCGGCGCTCGATCTGGATTCAACACCGTGAATCAAGGTACTGCCGGAATCCTTGACTCCACCGCTACGACTGCTCGCCAAATACAGATTGGCGCGAAAGTAAGCTTCTAACGGTCAAATGGATGCTGTCAGAACTGACCGCACCCAGAGGAATTTCATGACTTTGCAGACCACCGACTCATCAAAACTCAATCGCCCAGTTCAAATCATCATCGCTTGCCTGGTGGGAACGACGGTCGAGTACTTCGATTTCTGCATCTACGCAACAGCGTCCGTAGTGGCCTTTCCAAAACTGTTCTTTTGAAAATCCAACCCTCAGCTGCTATCCTGGCTTCCCTCGCCATCTTTGCCGTGGCTTTTCTCGCTCGTCCGATAGGATCAGCGCTCTTCGGAAACGTATTTTTTTGCTGTAGCTATACCGATCGGAGCGCGTCTCACGGAGCGATCTCGTAGAGGCGTGATGACGTCGGTCGGCATCGGCATAGCCACATTTGGACTCTTCTTCGGAAGGATGTTTCACGTTGGCGGAAGCAGTATCCTGATCAGCCTATCCATCGGCTTCTTTCTGATGGGGCTGTCGTTCGGTCCTCTCGGAACTCTTCTATCCGAGCTGTTTCCAACGTCTGTGCGCTACACAGGCAGCTCGCTCGTCATCTCCTTCGGAGGCATTGTCGGAGCTTCACTCGCTCCCAATGTGGCTCGTTGGCTAGCCGTGCAGTACGGCATCGCCTTCGTTGGCTACTATCTCACCTTTGCCGCGGCTCTCAGTCTTCTCGGCCTGCTACTCATAACAGAAACAAGTCGTAAAGAGCTTACGTCTAAGTGATTATCCAGAGACACCTGTCCCGATAGTATTGTTGACCAGATCGATTGCACCCACGCTCGGAACGAGAGCCTTATTAAAGGCGGCGAACCTGCTGTTCCAGACCAGCCTCCGACAAGCCGCCAAGGCGTAACAGCAACTCAGGTGCCGGCCGCAAGGGATTACGCCCCGAATCTTCAAATGTCGTTCCCAAATGCGCCCTCGTCAACAAAAACGTAACCCGGTAAATCTTCCTGCATAAATCAAAAGCTGAGTGACCTAGCCAGCCGTTTGGCAACAGAGCCGAAGGCAACTGCGGATCGTGCAGAACCACTCTCCTGTAAGAATGCACCAGAAGCGTTTGAAGAACGAACGCGCTCCTTGGGTCGAGCTGATGCAGAAACGGCTCGACCGATTGAAAGCGTCGCAAAAAACCCTTGTAGTGATTGGACACAAGTTGCAAATCCCAGCATTCACTGGTCAGTCGAAAACCCGGCTTGGTCACGGCGCTGTGAACATCGCGCGCCTGCATGACGACGGAATGCTCGCCCAGCTTTAGCCGGTGTAGGACTTCATCAAGATTCGCGCGGTTAGCACGTGGATGAAGAAAAACACCGAAATTGGCGAGACCAAATCCCTCCCATTCCAACTCACGACGCAATTCTTTTCGAACAGAAACGGATATCTGAGATCCATTGACGATCACAATTGTCCAAGTCCCATCCCAATCTCTGGCGGGCTGCCCGTATATCCTCGGGTAAGCATGCTCGACTCGCTGACGCCCAGATTCAGTGAGAAAGTAAAGACTCCGCCGACCCTCCCGCTTTGACTCAAGCCAACCCTCGGCGCTCAGTCGAAAAGCACTGGTGCGTGCGAGCTGAGAGTTGACCGCAAACGGTTCCAGTAGCGCTATTAGCTCGCTCAACCAGACCTCAGGCACATAAGGAAGCAAAGAATCCCCGAATATTGTCACGATCAGGGATTTACCTCGCGGAGGATCGCTCTGCAGTGAACGTTTGATCCAGCCGTCGATGCCGCTTCGGTTCAACGCCATTTAGGGGGTGCTCCTTTCGAAAAATCATACTTGAGGAGTCATACCTCGCCTCGATCAGACGCTGATTCGACCGACGTGTTACAGAAAGAGGCTTGACAGCACACATTCTGTAACGGTAAAGTTGCGATGTTGATAGCCGACTGCACAAGTCGTAAGGGGGGATGATGTACGCACAGCTGGTAGACACGGGAGTTTCAAAGCTACGCATGGATTCCGAGTTGAGCGCCGAAGAAAAGGCCTTCGAGACGAAGATCGACGCCGGCATCAAAATTGAAGCCAAGGACTGGATGCCCGAAGGCTACCGCAAAACGCTTGTTCGACAGATCAGTCAACATGCCCACTCGGAAATCGTCGGACAGCTACCCGAAGGCAACTGGATCACGCGCGCACCCAGTCTGAAGCGGAAATCCATTCTTCTCGCCAAAGTTCAAGACGAGGCCGGTCACGGGCTCTACCTCTACAGCGCAGCCGAGACGCTGGGTACTTCACGCGAGAAGATGGTCGACGATCTTCATGCCGGCAAGGCGAAGTATTCCAGCATTTTTAATTATCCAACGCTCACATGGGCAGATATGGGCGCGATCGGTTGGCTTGTCGATGGGTCCGCGATCATTAACCAGATTCCACTGTGCCGCTGCTCGTACGGGCCCTATGCGCGCGCGATGGTGCGCGTTTGCAAAGAAGAATCGTTTCATCAACGGCAAGGGTACGACATCATGATGCAGCTCTGCAGCGGAACGCCGGAGCAAAAAGCAATGGCCCAGGATGCGCTGAACCGTTGGTGGTGGCCGTCGCTGATGATGTTTGGGCCGAGCGATGCGGAATCCGTCAACAGCGCGCAGTCCGCGCGGTGGGGCATCAAGCTTTTCTCAAATGACGAACTGCGACAGAAAATGGTCGATCAGACAGTGCCGCAGGCAGAATTCTTGGGCCTCACCGTTCCCGACCTTGACCTCAAGTGGAATGAGGAGCGCGGCCATTACGACTTTGGCGAGATTCACTGGGAAGAGTTCTACAACGTCATCAAAGGCAACGGCCCTTGCAACAAGGAGCGGCTCGCGACTCGTGTGAAGGCGCATGAAGATGGAGCTTGGTTCCGTGAAGCACTAATGGCGTATGCCCACAAGCGCAACATGTATTCCGCACAAGCAGCGTAGCTGCCGACCAACCAGCCTTACAGGGGAAAGCTATGGAAAAAAGTCTACCGCTCTGGGAAGTGTTCATTCGCAGCCAGCACGGCCTTGCGCACAAGCACGTCGGCAGCCTGCACGCGTCCGACGCGCAGATGGCGATCAATAACGCACGAGACGTTTACACACGCCGCAATGAAGGCGTCAGCATCTGGGTCATCCCTTCGGCCGATATCGTCGCCAGTTCTCCGCAGGACAAAGAGCCGCTGTTCGAGCCGGCAAACAGCAAGGTTTACCGGCACCCCACCTTCTTCCCGATGCCAACGGAAGTCAAGCACATCTAGCTCTATCAAGAAAGCGGACCATGTCTATAGCTCAACAACCCGCAAAGACGATCTACCTGCTTCGGTTGGGAGACACCGCATTGGTCTTAAGCCAGCGCATGTCTCAGCTTTGCGGCAAAGGTCCCGCGCTTGAAGAAGATATGGCGATGGCCAACACCGCGCTAGATCTTCTGGGTCAGGCACGGCTCTGGCTCAGCTACGCTGCAGAAGTTGAGGGCAGCGGCCGTGATGAGGACGCGCTCGCTTTCCTGCGCAACGACCGCGAGTTCCACAACTTCCTGCTCGTGGAGCAGCCTAACGGCAACTATGCAGACACGATGGTTCGCGAGTTCTTCTTCGACGCGTGGCACACGCTTGCGCTCGATCGCCTGATGCAGTCGGCAGACCCGCGCGTTGCAGAGATCGCGGCGAAATCGCAGAAGGAAGTCACGTATCACCTGCGTCGCAGTTCCGACCTCATCGTGCGCATGGGCGACGGCACCGAACAAAGTCGAGCTTTCTCTCAGCAGGCCGTGCTTGCCCTGTGGCCCTTCACCGGCGAGATGTTTACCGCAGACTCCGTCGATGCCGAGATGGCGGCAGCGGGCGAAGGTTTCGATCCGTCCACTTTGAAAGACGATTGGCTCGCATACGTCAGCAAGGTATTTGCAGTCGCCACGCTGCAAATGCCCCCGGTTGACGGCTGGATGCAAAAGGGCGGCAAGCAGGGCGTACATACCGAGCACCTTGGGTATTTGCTGGCAGAGATGCAGGTCGTGCATCGCGCGCACCCGGGAGCGAAATGGTGAACACGCCGGCCAATCTCATCGCGACGATTCGCCCGGCGCAGTCGCTTCGCAGCCAGGGCTATGTGCGGCCCGCGCTCGACACACTCTGGGCTTGGCTCGCCGAAGTCCCAGACCCCGAGATTCCTGTGGTCTCCGTGATCGATCTGGGTATCGTGCGCGAGGTGGCCTGGAGAGATGGCGAAGCAGACGTAGCGGTAGTGACCATTACGCCGACGTATTCGGGATGTCCGGCCACAGATGTGATCAGTCACCATATCCGCGAAGAGCTGCTACGCCGTGGCGTGCCTGCCGTTGATCTTCGGGTGCAACTGTCGCCTGCATGGACGACGGACTGGCTTACCGAAGCAGCGAAACAAAAACTCAAGACGTATGGCATCGCTCCTCCCACGGAGAAAGCCGTTGAACCGGGTGGCGCCATGGCAGAAAGCCTGCTGACACTCGGCCTCGGCGCACACAGACCGAAACTCGTTTGCCCGCGCTGCGGATCGGAACATAACGAGATGATCAGCCGCTTTGGCTCTACACCCTGTAAGTCGCTGCATCGCTGTCTCGATTGCCAAGAACCGTTCGACCATTTCAAGTGCCATTAGCGTACGCCACACAAAACCAGAGCCAATCCAAATGAGCCAGTTCCATTCACTTCGGGTCGCCTCCCTCACGTACGAAACACGTGATGCCGTCCTCGTAACGTTCGACATACCCGAGGAACAGCGCAGTGACTTCCACTTCGCACCGGGGCAGAACCTCACCCTGCGGGCGAACTTTAGCGGCGAAGAAGTTCGGCGCTCCTACTCCATCTGTTCGGCACCCTTTGAACAGCGAGTTTCCATCGCGATCAAGCGCGTACAGGATGGCCTCTTTTCGACCTGGGCGAACAAGGAGCTCCGCCCCGGACACTTCATTGAGTGCATGCCCCCGAGCGGTAACTTCGGCGCTCCTATAGAGCCCCTGAAGGCCCGTCACCACGTTGCTTTCGCGGCAGGCAGTGGCATCACACCTATCCTTTCCATCCTCAAGACGGTGCTACATGAAGAGCCACAGAGTCGCTTCACGCTAGTGTACGGCAATCGTGCATCTTCGTCGGTCCTTTTCAAGGAAGAACTCGAAAATCTAAAGGACCTTTACCTCCAGCGCTTCAGGCTTGTCTTCGTTCTAAGCCGCGAGCAGCAAGACATTGAGCTTTTCAATGGCCGTATCGATCGCGCTAAGGCCGACAAGCTCTTCGCGCAATGGATCGACCCGGCCGACATCGATCTCGCCTATATCTGCGGTCCGCAATCCATGATGGAAGACGTCTCTGCAAGTCTGGCTGAACACGGCGTTCAAAAAGAAAACATAAAGAGGGAGCTTTTTGGTGCCGCACCGACCGCACAGCGCAACATTGCTTCCACAGAAACGGCGATCGACGCGACCTGCACCGTCCGTGTTATTCAGGACGGCCGACAACGCGACTTCGTCATTCAAAAGAACCAGCACACCGTGTTGGATGAAGCACTCGCGCAGGGCATTGAATTGCCCTACTCCTGCAAAGGGGGTGTTTGTTCCACCTGCCGCTGCAAGCTCACGACCGGCGAAGTTGAGATGGATGTCAACTTCGCACTGGAAGACTACGAAGTAGCACGAGGTTTCATCCTCCCCTGCCAGAGCTACCCAGTCAGCAACGATCTCGTGCTTGACTTCGACCAAGAAAGCTAACGACTACATGACGTATGAGCTGCTGCAAATCGAACGCCACGGAAAGGCCGGACTTATCCGCCTGAACCGCCCTGACGCTCTAAATGCGCTTTCGCTTTCGCTGCGTGAAGAACTGCGCCAGGCGCTGCTGGAGTTGGAAGCGGACGTGACCATCGGCGCGCTTGTTATCACTGGCGATGAGAAAGCATTCGCGGCGGGTGCAGACGTCAAGTTGCTGAGCGACTGGACCTATACGGATGTTTCCACTTCCGTGCAACTACGCGCTGCGTGGGAGCAGCTGACCCGCGGACGTAAACCGGTGATTGCTGCCGTCGCCGGCTTCGCCCTAGGCGCCGGCTGCGAGCTGGCGATGATGTGCGACTTCATTCTTGCGGCGGACAACGCGCGCTTTGGGCAACCGGAAATCAAGCTCGGCACGCTTCCGGGATCGGGCGGTACCCAGCGGCTTACGCGCTTAATTGGCAAAAGTAAGGCAATGGAGATGGTTCTGACCGGACGCCTAATGAACGCGGATGAAGCGGAGCGAGCAGGCCTTGTGGCGCGCGTTCTGCCGTTAGCCGACCTGATCGACGAAGCCCTTCGAGTCGCAACGCAGATTGCGGAGCTTTCCGCACCGGTGGTGCGGCTCGCTCGCGAAGCCGTGCAGCGCGCGGAAGAAAGTTCCCTCGCCGAAGGCTTGCGATTCGAAGCGCGTAATTTTGAGTCCACCTTTGCACTCGAGGATCGCCGTGAAGGCATGCTCGCCTTCCTCGAAAAACGTAAGCCGCAGTTCAACAACCGGTAATCGATAAGAGGCTGTGAGGAGAACTCCCATGAGACTGGAAAGTTACGCCGTAGGCAAATGGTTCGCGGGTGAAGGCGGAGACACTATTTCGAACGCAGTAACGGGCGAGCCTGTGTGCACGATTTCCAGCAAAGGCCTCGACTTCAAGGCGATGCTGAAACATGCCCGCGGGGTAGGCGGACCTGCCCTGCGTAAGCTGACATTCCACGAACGCGCGCTGCGGCTGAAAGCTCTGGCGCAATACCTGTTGGAAAGAAAAGAAAACTACTACAAGATTTCTCACGCAACGGGTGCGACGCGTAGCGATTCGTGGATCGACATCGAAGGCGGCATTATGACCCTCTTTGCGTATTCCAGCAAAGGGCGCAAGGAACTGCCGAATCAAACGTTCTTGGTGGACGGGCAGGCAGAAGCGCTTTCCAAGAACGGCACTTTTGTTGGGCTGCACATCTGTACGCCGTTGCAAGGCGCGGCCGTACACATTAACGCGTACAACTTTCCCTGTTGGGGCATGCTGGAAAAAATCTCCGTCAACCTGCTCGCGGGCATGCCGGCCATCGTCAAACCCGCAAGCCAGACGGCGTTCCTCACTGAAGCCATGTTTCACGACATCATCGCTTCTGGCATCTTTCCGGAAGGCGCTCTGCAACTCATATGCGGTAGCACTGGCGATCTGCTGTCACATCTTGAAGCCCAAGACGCTGTCACCTTCACAGGCTCCGCCTCCACCGGCCGCAAGCTGCGCCAGATGCCGGCAGTCCAGCTCAATTCCGTTCGTTTCACCATGGAAGCAGACTCGTTGAACTTCTCGCTCCTTGGTCCCGATGCCACACCGGATCAGCCTGAGTTCGACCTCTTCGTCAAAGAAGTGGTCCGTGAAATGACCACGAAGGCTGGACAGAAATGCACGGCCATTCGCCGCGCGTTTGCGCCGCGTGAGCTCATCCAGCCGCTCATTGCAGCTATCGGCAAACGCCTGTCGAAGGTGGTACTGGGAGACCCAACTCTGGAAGGCGTCACCATGGGCGCACTTGCCAGTCTCGGCCAACGCGACGAAGTCCGCGAACGCGTGCAGGAACTGCGTGACGGTGGTGCGGAGCTCGTCTTTGGCGATCCGACTTCTTTCGATGTCAAAGGCGCGGACATCGTCGCTGGCGCCTTCCTTGGTCCTATGCTGCTGCATAGTCCGAACCCGAAGCAGCACGCGGCGGCGCACAACGTTGAAGCGTTTGGTCCTGTCGCCACGTTGATGCCCTATGACTCGCTCGCAGACGCGATCGAGCTTATAAAAATGGGCGAAGGCAGCCTGGTCGGCTCGATCTTCACGTACGACAATACCTTCGCACGTGAACTCGTGATGGGAACTGCTGCGTTCCATGGACGCATGCTCATCATCAATCGACACTGCGCAAAAGAGTCCACCGGACATGGCTCGCCGTTGCCGGGCCTTGTGCACGGAGGTCCCGGGCGCGCGGGTGGCGGCGAAGAAATGGGCGGCATCCGCGGCGTTATGCATTACCTGCAGCGCACTGCTCTGCAGGGTTCTCCGGAAACACTTACGCAAATCGGGCAGCGCTGGCTGACTGGCAGCGAACGTCATGAAAGCGTGCATCCATTTCGCAAATATATCGAAGAGCTGGAACTGGGTGACTGCGTCGTGTCCGCTGCAAAGCTGGTCACGCTCGAAGACATCGAACACTTCGCTGAGTTCACCGGCGACAAATTCTATGCGCACATGGATGAAGCAGCCGCAAAGGCGAATCCGTTCTTTGGCGGGCGCGTAGCTCATGGCTATTACATTGTTTCGCTTGCCGCCGGGCTCTTCGTTGATCCGGCTCCCGGACCCGTGCTTGCAAACACTGGCGTCGACAATCTTCGCTTCATCACGCCGGTGTTTCCCGGTGATTTGCTCAAGGTGATTCTTACGTGCAAAGCAAAAAATCCACGCGAAACAGAAAACTACGGCGAGGTGCGGTGGGACGCGGTCATTACAAACCAGGATGACAAGCTCGTGGCGCAATATGACGTGCTCACGATGGTCGAGAAGAAACCGCTGGAAAGCGCGGCCATACAGACCGCGGAAGAGCGCCAGCGCGAGGATGCGGCGGTGCCAGCATGAACTACGAGAACATCCTTTTCAACATCTCGGACGGCGTCGCCCGCCTAACGCTTAACCGACCCGATAAACTCAACAGTTTCACGACGGCGATGCATGAAGAGGTGCGCGATGCGTTGGCACGGCTGCAAGCGCAGGCAGACTTGCGTGTGCTTCTGCTCACCGGCGCCGGAAGGGGCTTCTGCGCAGGACAGGACCTTGGCGATCGCGCTGTCGCGCCGGGTGACGAACCAGTCGACCTCGGTGTGTCCATCGAAAAATATTACGGCCCCATGGTGCTCACCCTGCGTTCACTACCCGTTCCTGTACTTTGTGCAGTGAACGGCGTAGCCGCTGGCGCGGGTGTCAATTTAGCTCTTGCCTGCGACCTTGTGATCGCGAAGAAATCAGCGAGCTTCATCCAATCGTTCGCGCGACTCGGACTGATCCCCGATACCGGCGGCACATACCTGCTGCCACGGCTTGCAGGAACCGCGCGGGCCATGGGCCTGGCGCTGCTCGGCGACAAACTGCCGGCCGACCAAGCTGCCGAGTGGGGCCTCATCTGGAAGTGCTTCGACGACGACGCGTTCGAAGCTGAAACAGAAAAACTCCTGCAGCATCTTGCAACCGCACCCACACTTGGCCTGGCACGCACCAAGCAGGCTCTTTACGCCGGCGCGCACGCAACGTTTGCGCAGCAGCTGCAGACCGAGCGCGACGCGATGCGTGAACTTGGCATGAGCTCCGACTATCAGGAAGGTGTGCAGGCATTCTTGGCCAAGCGTGCTCCGGTGTTCCATGGCCGCTGAAGTCACCTCAATGCCTCTGCCGCTCACCATCAAGGTCGGTATCGTGGGAGCAGGCGCTATGGGCGGGGGGATCGCACAGGTCGCAGCGCTTGCGGGCCACCCGGTGAAGCTGTTCGACACTCGCGGCGACGCGGCCCGAAATGCTGTCGAGGGTATTATCGCCATGGTCGAGAAACTGGCAGCCAAAGGACGGGCCACACCGGAGCAGACCGCCGGTGTTCGTGCCAACCTCTCTGTTGCAAACTCGATCCAGGAGCTTGGGGACTGCGGCCTCGTCGTAGAAGCAATCGTTGAGAAGCTTGAGGCGAAGCAAGGTCTCTTCCGCAGCCTTGAAGACGTTGTCTCGACAGACGCTCTGCTCGCCACCAACACATCGTCCATCTCCGTGACTTCGATCGCATCGGCGCTCGTGGCGCCGGAACGCCTGCTGGGAATGCACTTCTTCAATCCAGCGCCGCTGATGCCGTTGGTCGAAATCATCAATGGAATAGCCACCGCACCATCCGCGACGGCCAGGCTGTACGCCACCGCAAAAGCGTGGGGAAAGACGCCGGTTTACGCCAAATCGACTCCAGGCTTCATCGTCAATCGTGTCGCACGTCCCTTCTACGCGGAAGCCTTGCGCCTGCTGAATGAAGGCGGTTCTGATTGCGCAACCATCGATGCCATCCTGCGCGAAGCGGGCGGCTTCCGCATGGGGCCATTCGAATTGATGGACCTTATCGGCCATGATGTGAACTATGCTGTCACGCGGTCGGTGTTCGACGCCTTTTACGGTGACACTCGCTTTACACCATCGCTGCGCCAACTGGAGCTCGTGGAGGCCGGCTTTCTCGGCCGCAAGTCGGGCCGCGGATTCT
Source organism: uncultured Acidobacteriaceae bacterium (assembly GCA_964246125.1). Lineage (GTDB taxonomy): Bacteria > Acidobacteriota > Terriglobia > Terriglobales > Acidobacteriaceae > Edaphobacter. Next base: position 20,162 of record CAXTPN010000004.1, on the reverse strand, counting down.
ATGCCTATGGCGAGAATGCGCCCCCCATCGCTGCGCGAACGAACGTCGCATGTGCGAGGCCGACGAAGATCCGGCTCCTAGGTGAGAGTGACTTGGCCGCGACGATTGCCAACAGGCTGCTTGGAAAATCAATTGCCGTCGAACGTGAGGCCGAGCCATCGGACGGTCGTATCGCCGAAGCCGACACTGCTGTGCTATATCGCAGCGATGGCCGCACAGCGAATGCGCGCGCTAGAAATACCGGCGAGCCAAACACAGTTCTCGTCGACCTTGCCCTCGACGCTTCTTTAGCTACACGGCTCGCCGTGACCTGTGCCGATAGCTGCAGCGCTGCAGCTAGCGAAGCCGCAACGGGTCTACTGCAAGCCGCCAATTACGCTGTTTCCGAAGTGGACGATGCTCCCGGCATGGTGGTGCTTCGCACCGTCGCCATGCTCGCAAACGAGGCCGCCGACGCGGTGCACCAAGGTGTTTGCAACGCGGCAGACTGTGATCTCGCCATGCGAAAAGGCGTGAACTATCCTCTGGGTCCACTCGAGTGGGCCGACAAACTCGGTGCAGCAACGGTTGTGACAGCGCTCGATAATCTCCGCGAAGCATACGGCGATATGCGCTATCGTGTCTCTCCACTGCTTCGTCGTAAAGCCCTCACAAACTGCACCTTTCACCCGCTGGAGAAGCCGTAATGCCCGCAATCGACCAGACCCTTGCAGAGCAAGTAGTCATAGCCATGCTTGCCAAAGACCGCGCCACGCCGATGCTCGGCATGGTGGTACTAAGTGTGGCGGAAGGCACATGCTGCTTGGAGATGCAGGTACGTGCGGACATGCTGAACGGGTACGAAACCTGCCACGGCGGCATCATCTTCTCTCTCGCCGACTCTGCGTTTGGTATCGCCTGCAACAGCCGCAACCTATGCACGGTAGCGGCAGGAGCACAGATCGATTTTCTACGACCCGCGCGTCTGGGCGACGTGCTGCGGGCAACCGCCGTCGAGATTTCCGCAGGCAAACGGCTCGGCCTCTATGACGTTGTGGTAGTCAACCAACTTCAACAGACGATTGCTCTTTTTCGTGGCAAGTCATGCCGAGTTGATGGAGTTCTCGTGGACAAAGATCAATCGGAGCCCGCAACAGTTTAGTCAGGTCACATGCCAGTCAAACAATCTCAACCTTCCGATCTCGAGCCCATCGAAAAAGCCAGCAAGGACGAATTGCAGGCGCTCCAACTCGCTCGGCTCAAGCAAACATTGAAGCGTGTCTATGCTGACGTTGAGCACTATCGTCGCAGCTTCGATGCAGCCGGGGTTCACCCCGACGATTTGCAGGCGCTTACTGACCTTCGTCGCTTTCCATTCACCACGAAGAAAGATCTTCGCGACAACTATCCTTTCGGCTTGTTCGCTGTGCCGCGCTCACAAATCTCACGCATCCATGCGTCCAGCGGAACCACCGGCAAGCCCACCGTAGTGGGCTACACCGCGGCCGACATCGACACCTGGGCTAACCTCGTCGCTCGCAGCATCCGAGCAGCCGGTGGGCGTCCCGGCGACATGGTGCATATTGCCTACGGCTACGGCTTGTTCACAGGAGGTCTCGGCGCACATTACGGCGCTGAGCGCGCCGGCTGCACGGTCATTCCCATGTCGGGCGGACAAACAGAAAAGCAGGTGCAGCTCCTCTGCGACTTCAAGCCTGACATCATTATGGTGACGCCGTCCTACATGCTCAACATCATCGACGAGTTTGCTCGTCAGGGCATGGACGCGCGCTCATCCTCCCTCCAAGTCGGCATCTTCGGCGCAGAGCCATGGACGAATGCGATGCGCGCAGAACTGGAAACCCGCGCTGGCATCGATGCCGTCGACATCTACGGATTGTCGGAAGTCATGGGCCCAGGCGTCGCCAGTGAGTGCATCGAAAGCAAGGACGGTCCTACAATCTGGGAAGATCATTTCTATCCGGAGATCATCGACCCTGTCAGCGGTGAAGTTCTACCGGACGGTTCGGAAGGCGAGCTCGTCTTCACCTCCCTCACCAAGCAGGCGCTGCCGATCATCCGCTACCGGACACGCGACCTTACCTGTCTACTTCCGCCCACGTCGCGCGCGATGCGTCGCATGGGCAAGATCACCGGGCGCTCCGACGACATGCTCATCATCCGCGGCGTCAACGTTTTCCCGACACAGATAGAAGAAATACTCCTCAAATCTCCGGAACTCTCCCCGCATTACCTCATTGAAGTGACACGCGAAGGCAATCTCGACCAGATCAAAATCACAGCAGAGATCAGCGCCTCCGCAGTCTCCCAACTCAACCCGGAGCAACGGCTAGAAATTTCCAGCCGCGTGCAATACCAAATCAAAACCAACATCGGTATCAGCGTAGCCTTCGGACTTGCCGAGCCAATGACTATCGAGCGTTCTGCGGGCAAAGCCTGCCGTGTCCACGATAGACGAAAAAGCACAAACTCCAGCACAGAAAGAAGTGGCCGCTCATGAACGAAGCTTATATTTGCGATGCCGTTCGCACCCCTTTCGGCAAATACGGTGGGGCCCTCGCCACGGTACGAGCTGATGATCTTGCAGCCGTGCCGATCAAAGCGCTTAGAGAACGCAACACTTCTGCGGACTGGACTGCCTGTGATGACCTCATCTATGGCTGCGCGAACCAGGCAGGAGAAGACAACCGCAACGTCGCTCGCATGGCCGTCCTGCTTGCGGGTCTCCCAGTTGCTGTGCCCGCCACCACAGTGAATCGTCTCTGCGGCTCTAGCCTTGACGCCGTTGCTATGGCAGCGCGGGCCATCCGCTGCGATGAAGGCGATCTTCTCATCGCTGGAGGCGTGGAAAGCATGTCTCGCGCCCCCTTCGTCATGGGTAAAGCAGAAAGCGCCTTTTCGCGTTCAGCAAAAATGGAAGACACAACTTTAGGCTGGCGCTTCGTCAACCACCTCATCAAGGCCCAGTTTGGTGTAGATTCCATGCCGGAAACCGGCGAAAACGTAGCCGAACAGTTCGGCGTGTCGCGTGCTGATCAAGATGCGTTCGCAGCGCGAAGCCAAGCGCGCTGGGCGGCGGCAAGCGAGCGCGGCTTCTTCACCGCGCAGATTGTTCCGGTCGCCGTGCATCAACAAAAAGGCGAAACCCGGATGTTCCAAACTGACGAGCAGCCGCGACCGGGCACAAGCACTGACATCTTGGCAAAACTCAAAGGCGTAACTAAGCACGATGGAACCGTCACCGCCGGCAATGCCTCTTCTCTAAACGACGGGGCCGCCGCCGTCTTACTCGCGTCTGAATCCGGACTCAAAACACATGGCTTGCGTCCGCGCGCACGCGTGGTCGCTGCAGCCGCCGCGGGCTTAGAACCGCGCATTATGGGCTACGCTCCTGCCCTGGCAGTCCCGAAAGTGCTGAGCCGTGCAGGCCTATTGATCGATGAAATGGACACCATCGAGCTCAACGAGGCGTTCGCCGCACAAGCACTTGCCGTAACGCGCGCTTTGGGTCTAGGGGACGACGACCCGCGAGTGAACCCTAACGGTGGCGCTATCGCGATCGGCCATCCCCTTGGAGCGTCGGGCGCCCGGCTCGTGACCACAGCTCTCCATCAACTCGAGGCTACCAGGGGACGCTATGCTCTCTGCACGATGTGCATCGGAGTCGGCCAAGCCATCGCTTTGATCTTGGAGCGTGTTTAATGAATGCTTATGAGTTCGATGGAATCGTGCCCGTCGTTGATCCACGTTCCTACGTGCATCCGACGGCAGTTCTAATCGGCGACGTGATTGTGGGCGCGAACTGTTACATAGGAGCAAACTCCGTTTTGCGTGGCGACTTCGGGCGCTTAATTCTGCAAACAGGCAGCAACCTGCAGGATACCTGCGTTATGCATTGCTTTCCTGAATGCGACACCATCATCGAGGAGGACGGCCACATCGGACACGGCGCGATTTTGCATGGCTGCCGCGTCGGCAGGAACGCGATGATCGGGATGAACGCCGTCATCATGGACAATGCCGTCATCGGCGAAGAAAGCATCGTTGCGGCGATGGCTTTCGTGAAAGCCAATATGACAGTCCCGCCACGAAGCCTTGTGGCCGGTGTCCCGGGAAAAATCATGCGAAGAGTGACGCAAGAGGAGATCGACTGGAAGACAAGGGGCACGAGGGTCTATCAAGACCTCGTCACCCGCAGCCTTCAAACACTTCGCCCCGTGTCACCCCTTCTCGAACCGGAACCTGATCGACGCAGACAAAAACCTCTTCCGGAGATCACGCCTCTGTACACGCTGTCCCGACAGTAAGGGACCCCCGGTCTCCGCTTCGCACCACATCCCTGCCCTGCTCGTTCAGAAGCCTTTTGCAGACGCGGACCTTCCTCATGGTCGACACTCGCCACAGCCATGCTGTTTTCAGGTCGAAACACTCCAAATGCGTAATCATCGCTATCGCCCTTGTCACCTATTGTCTCGACGAGGTACAGTTACAGTTGCCAGCTTTACAGTTGCATTTGTGTAACACATCAGCCCTGAGAATCGAGGTAATACATGCAATCCGCGAGCAAACGAAAACCACATTCGCAAGCTCCTGTGGTCACTACTTCGCCGAACAAAGAGGGTGTCCCGAGCATTGATGTTGACTGGCGCCGCTTGGCAAGAACATTCCTGGTGTCGCGTGCCTTGGATGAGCTCGAAGAGACTACTTTGCTGCCGCAGAAGAAGATTCTGTACCAGTTCTCCGCCCGCGGCCATGAGCTCGGACAGATACTACTGGGCATGAAATTGAATCACCAACATGATGCTGCAAGCGGCTACTACCGCTCCCGGCCGCTTCTCTTAACGCTTGGTCTATCTGTACGCGAAGCACTCGCAGGCGGGATGGCTAAAGCTGGCGGTTTGTGCGACGGCCGAGATATAGGGGTGGTTTTCAACTTTCCTAGTACCGACGGCTGTTCCGTCCTTCCAATGGCCGGAGGTGTAGGCACGCAATACACGACCACGGCCGGCTGGGCGCACGCCATTCGATATCACGCTGAGACCCTAAAGGACGACTCGTATAGTGGCGCAATTGGGGCGGTGCTGGGAGGCGACGGATCGATCGCAACAAACGGCTTCTGGGCGGCCCTGAACATTGCGACAGTACGCAAACTTCCAATGCTTTTCTTCTTGGAGGATAACGGTTACGGGCTTAGCGTTCCCTCGACGGTGCAAACGCCCGGGGGCAACGTTGCGAAGAATCTTGAAGCATTCACAGACCTCTTGATCCTTCACGCTGACTCTAGAAAACCTCTCGAAACGGCCGAAGCAATCCACCAGGCTGTTGAACACGTGCGAGCAGGTAAAGGCGTCGTATTGCTTCGCCTGGAGACTCCAAGACTTAGCGGACACTCGGGGCAAGACACACAAACTTATAAGTCCGGAGAGTTTCTCGAAGACGAGCGGGCCAAGGACCCCCTTCCACATCTTCACTCCTTTCTTGTTCCAAATCTCATCTCGGAGCAGGAGTGGAAAGACATTGAAAGTGAAGCAACTAGCATCGTAGAGCAAGGTTTGGCGGAGGCACTAGCCTTGCCGGAACCAGAAGCAACTGAGCAGGCTGTAGTGCGTCACCTCTTCGCTGAAGACGAACCCCTAGTCACCCCTTCCCAGCCCGCGCCGCCGGAACCAGCTCGCACCAACATGCTTACCGCCATACGCCGGACTATGGAATCCGAACTGAAAGCAAACCCCAAAATGCTTATTTTCGGAGAAGACGTTGGACTCAAAGGTGGGGTCCATGCCGCCACTATGGGATTGCAAGCTCAATTTGGCTCCGAACGTGTCTTTGATTCCAGTCTTTCTGAAGAAGGCATTATCGGGAATGCAGTGGGTATGGCTCAAGCCGGATTGCGTCCCGTAGCTGAAATTCAGTTTCGGAAATATGCGGAGCCTGGCACGGAGCAACTCAGTGATTGCGGAACGATTCGGTGGCGCACGGCGAATCGTTTCAACGCGCCAATCGTTTTGCGGATGCCTGGTGGTTTCGGATCGAAATGCGGAGATCCTTGGCACAGCGTCTCCAGTGAGGTCACGTTTGCTCACCAAATCGGCTGGCAAGTCATCTACCCATCCAATGCAGAAGATGCAACAGGCCTCCTGCGCACGGCCATGCGCAGCCACAACCCTAGTATTTTCTTCGAGCATCGCGCGCAACTTGACTCTTCGTGGGCCCGTCGAGCGTATCCGGGCGACGCCTTCATGCTGCCGCTAGGGTTAGCAAAGACTGTACAAGAGGGTACAGAGCTTACAGTCATCACCTGGGGTGCAATGGTTGAGCGTTGCCTGCTCGCGTCGGCTCGAACTAACGCTTCGGTCGAAGTAATTGACCTACGAACAATCGTGCCGTGGGATCGTGAGGCCGTTTTGGCCTCGGTCGCACGCACACGTCGATGCATCATCGTACACGAAGATACCTTACTCGGGGGCTTCGGTGCCGAAATCTCTGCGGTAATAGCTCGCGAGAATTTCCTGTCTCTCGACGCGCCGGTGGAACGGCTCGCTGTTCCGAACATACCGCTTCCTTATAACGTTGCGCTCCTTGAGACCGTTCTTCCTACAGTCGCTTCGATAACCACGCAGATGCGCGCAACGCTCGCTTTCTAAGAGGAAAATAATGCCAATCATTGAAATCCGGATGCCCGACGATGAAAAAGAAGGCACTGAAGCGTCCCTAGGCGTGTGGTTTAAAGCTCCCGGCGAAATGGTCTCGGAACACGAGCCCCTTGTCGAAATCAACACCGACAAAGTCACTATCGAAATAGCGGCGCCTGCATCCGGTCGCATAGGACTTCTCATTAAACAGAGCGGTGATCAGGTCTTGCCCGGGGAGTTGCTCGGCACCATTGAAAGCGGTAACGCGACGCCAGAGGCATCTGCTCCGATTCCCGCAAGCGAGACACAACCATCGCCAGCCCCTGCACTTGTGTCGACCAGCGTTGATCAACACACCACCTATTCGCCAGCGGTGCGTAAGCTCCTCGCAGAACTGGGGCTCGACCCGGAATCGATAAAGAAGTCGACCCGCGGAGGCCGCATCACGCCTCAGGACATCGCAGCGCACCTGAAACACCAGCCTGCAGAAAGAGCCGAAACGCAACCCAACTTACCCGCCGTCGAGGCTGAAGAGCGGGTGCTCGGCAAAAAGCTCCCACATACGCCAATGCGCAAAAGCATCGCTCGGCACATGCTCCAAAGTGTCATTGCTGCACCGCATGTCACTTCCGTCTTCGAGGCCGACCTCTTCAATGTGATGGCCGATCGCAATCTCAAAAAGCAAAATTCTGCAAACGGTGAAGCGCCCTCTGTGACGGCTTACATACTTCGTGCGGCAGTCCAGGCCATAAAGCAATATCCCGAAGTAAACAGCAAATGGCATGACGCATTCTTGGAGCAATTTGACATCGTCAATTTCGGTGTCGGCACAGCTCTTGAAAACGGTGGCCTAGTGGTCCCCGTCATACGCGACGCTCAAGACATGAGCCTCTCCGATCTCTCCGAAGCGTTACGAGGAATCACCAAGAAAGCTAGGGAAGGAAAATTGACACAGGCCGACATGGAAGATGGAACATTCACCCTTTCCAACCACGGCGTAGGAGGAAGCTTGTTCGCGGCACCGATCATCTTGCCGCACGGACAAGCAGCCATCCTTGGCACAGGAAAGATTCAGAAACGTCCATTGATATGTGAAACCGGCGGCCGCGAGCTCTTTCGCGTTCGGCCCATGATGTACGTAACACTAACAGTGGACCATCGTGCCTTGGATGGCCAGCAGACCAATGGGTTCCTGACTCAATTTGTCCGGGCCCTAGAAACGCCCGTTTAACCCCGCGCTGACCGAAAACCGCTCCTCATTCTGCCGTCATCTGTGGCGAAGTGGTTCGCTGGCGATCGACACTCAAGCAGCCGCGATTCGTGAGACTTCCCCGGCTCCCGCATCAAGTCTTCGTCGACGCTTTCTTGAACTCAACCAGAACCGAGGTCATTATCCCTCCGCCGCCAATAGCTTGGACATAAAGGTTGCCCGCTCAGTTGCAGCCGACAAAAGGAACCCTTGGTCGTTACCCCCAGCCACGAACCTCGCGCCCATTTTCACGTAATGTTTAGCCCATACATTGTCGTATACCCCGCCCATACCAAGATATTTCTCATACCTGCGACAGTAATTAGCAACCCGTTCAACAGCGTCTTGAACGCGCTGATGGCCAAACTCCCGTGGAATGCCCATCTCAGCAGTCAGGTCTTGCATTCCGAAGAAGACGATATCGATACCCGGTGTCGACACAATCTCTTCTGCATTTGCCACCCCTTCAGTCGTTTCAATCATTGCAACGACGAGCGTCTCCGCGGCACTCAATTCCTGAGCCTCCGCAGTCGAAGGCACACTGTATCTAAACTGGATGCCGTTGGCGCCCCAATTCCTCGATCCGGCAGGCGCATATAGGAAGGCATCCCTGATTCGACGCGCCTCTGCGCCAGTATTCACATGGGGCACAATCACCCCTTGTGCTCCGTTATCCAGCGCCCGGGTCCCCTCATCTAACGCGTCGCTATTAACCCGAACAATAGGCGCAATACCTACGGCCAGTGACGTGATGCAGAGCTGGCATGTCTCCGCCAACGAAAATGCACCATGCTCCATATCTATCGACAACCAATGATACCCTGCCGTCTTTGCAAGTTGAGCCGTCGCAACAGTTCGAAGGTGGCTCACGCCGAAGCCTAGCGAAAGACTTCCCTGCCGGAGCGCTAGAAGCGCGGGATTTGTGATGATTTTCATTTATTAGTCCACACCTAACTACCTGTCAATCCAGGTGAGAGTACAGTTTCACTCCGGGAGTCGGCATCTCTGCAGTCAAGATCGATCCAGTTGATGATTCAACGATATGGAGAGTTTTATGGTCGGGTCCTCCATACGCAACATTCGCGGTCGACAAACCCGCGACACAGCTGTTCACTCGATAGAGCGGTTGACCAATTGGGTCGAAAACCCAGACAACACCTAGCCCCGTGTGCGCGACAATTAGATTCCCCGCCGCGTCGGTAGCCATTCCGTCAGGACCAACACCGCCGGAGAGCTGAACATAAAGACCTGTTCGATCAACACGATCAAAAGGACAACCAGGCACTGCCTCGAGAGGCGCTTTCCAAATCGCATTCGTTTTGGTCAACGCCACGAACAACGACTTCTCGTCCCGGCTCAAAACCAGGCCGTTTGGGCTCGGCAGATTAATCAGCAAGACTTCTGATCTCCCCGACGGCTCCACTCGAACCACGCGGCCGTGAGGACTCCGAATGTCACTCTGTCCCTGGTCGGTAAAATACAAATCCCCATTACTCGAAAACACCAGATCATTGGGACCCCGCAGCCCCTCGTTGTCCACGCGGTTGACAAACGTCTCTACCTTCCGTGTAGTCGGATCAACTATCAGAATGCCGTTTTTGTTGTCGGCTACAAACAAGCGACCGTCTTTGTGAATCTTCATGCCATTCGGTTCACCGTCGTACTCCAGAAAGAGTTCTATCTGACCTCCAGGCTCAATGGAGAAAATGCGGCCCCAAGGCACATCGGTAAAGTAGAACGTACCACTGCGAGAAATTGCTGGTCCTTCAAGGTAATACTTTCGCTGACCATAACGTCCCGAAGTCCGCGCGGCGACCCAGAACTTTTCGGGCAGTGTCGCGAGAACTTTAGTTTCAATCACCTGAGGGGCTGCAAACATTTGACTCTCCTTACGGCAGCACGAAGCAGCTTCACTTGATCGCTGTTCATGAGCAGCGACAATATTGCACGATGAGTCAAACGCTAGGCCAATACATTCTGGCAGACCGCGATGATATGTTTTGAATATCGCTACCGATCGCATGTGTAAGACCAGCAACGCTTGGCGATGGCCCTGCGTTCAAGCAGGCGGCGTTGTTGGACATACCACGTCCAATGATTCGAAACACCAATCATCAAAGTAGAGAGAAACGTATTAGACAGAGCCCTTCGTGCATCGTAAAGTGTTCGGGATCTCGCAAAAGAGTTCTACTTCGTTCAAGAATCCGCGTTCTCCAACTGGAATCAAGGATTACATTCAGAATTTGAGAACACCGGGGGGGTGGCCATGGTCAACGGCGAATACACGCATCACGCAGCAAGTCATGTACGAACAGAGGACGCTTTGATGACGGACGATGCGCTGAACCGCAGGAAGGCCGCAGCCTCTGTTACTTCCGCGCTCTTACTGCTGGGTCTTCTATCGGCATTCGCCCTACTGCTGAAAACAAATGCAAGGTGCCTTTACATAGAACTCGATGGAGCAATATCCGTCTACGTCGTAATAATGGTCGGTCTAGCCTTAAGCTGTTGGCTCCTGACCTGGGTTTACATCGTTTGGATCAATCGCATCGAGATGAAGGAACGCAAATGACACAGGCTGGCGTTGCATCTTTTATGCTCTTGCAGCCTCACAAGGCAAGCATCATCCTTCCTCTGCTTCTTCTTGTGGTCATCTCTGCTGGCATCGTTATATGGTCATCCAGACGAAGCAATTCGATATCTGCTTACTACGCCGCGAGCAACTCCATCGGTGCTTGGCAGAATGCCTTCGCATTAGCGGGTGATTTCGTAGGAGCGGGTGGCTTCTTAGCACTCACTGGCCTGATCGCGCTTTTTGGAGCTGACGGCCTAATCTACGCAATCGGCGTGATCGCGAGCTGGCCCCTTATGCTTTTTCTGTTCGCAGAGCCCGTCCGCCGACTCGGTAGATACACTCTGGCCGATCTCCTTACCTCCCGACTTGGCAGCGACGGTATTCGACCTCTTGTGGCCGCGATTCAACTCGTCATCGTTCTCGCCTCGCTCACAGCCCAGCTTGTAGCTGCAACAGCAGTCCTCAGGCTACTGTTCGGTTTATCGGGACTTGCATCCTTAGCGCTCATCGCTGCTGTTTTGGTGGCGTTTGTAATGATTGGGGGAATGCTTGCCACGACTTGGCTCGAGATCTTCAAAGCGATACTGATGCTTTCACTCTCTCTTCTGATCGCCGTGCTGGTCCTCTCTCATTTTGGCTTCAACCCGCTCAACCTTGCGCGCTCCAGCGTGCAGCAACGCGGCTTCAGCATCTTCACACCCGGTCGGCTCTATGCCAGCCAATGGGAATCAATATCCGTCCTGATCGGAATGGCTCTAGGGGGCTCGAGTATGCCGCATGTACTCATGCGGATGAACACTGTCCCTGATGTTCGTACCGCCCGTCGATCGGTATTCCTGAGCACTGGGATGATTGTAGGATTTCACCTCATTCTGCTCGTATTAGGACTCGGAGCCATGGTGTTGGTCGGTCCCGCAAACATCCGAAGCGCTGACGTCAGTGGCAACATGGCACTGCCTCTACTGGCAAGAGCAGTGGGCGGGGACGCACTATTGGGTGTCGTCTCCGCTGTGGCGCTATCTACAATCCTGGCTGTCGTCGCTGGACTCAGCGTCGCAGGAGCAGCTGCCCTATCGCATGACCTCTGGACTAATACCGTTCGACGAGGCGCCGCGTCGGAGCGAGAAAAGTTGTTCGTTGGCCGAGCAGCCAGCATGTTCCTGATTTTGTTTGCCACAACGTCTGCCTATATTTTCCAGCACCAGAACATAGGTTTTGTATCGGCTGCGGCATATGCAATCGCCGCTTCGGCCATCTTTCCAACACTCCTACTTGCAATCTTCTGGCCAGGATTTACCAAAAGAGGCGCGATTGCAGGAATGACAACCGGCCTAACTCTAAGTACGCTTTCGATACTTCTTGGACCCCTTGTGCAAGTAAACATCTTGAAGCATAACCACGCGCCATTTCCCCTGCAGAATCCCCCGATTCTTACCGTTCCCATTACCCTTCTGATCGCTTGGCTTGTCTCTTTCCTGCCGCCGCGAGCTTCGCTAGGGCCGCCTCACCGCGTGCTTACCGACTAGAGATTCAGATGCGGACGCAATATCAGCACGGCCCGCAAAGCATCCTTAGCGCTGGCGTCATCTCCGAATCAATGCCAGAACTTCGCATATAACTCCGGCCGACATGCTCGCTATATCTGACCGCCATCGGCAACAGCCTCAAGCAACATTCGTTTGAACACGGCTAGGACATCATCATCCTCTTTATCTGAAGTGATCATAAATAAAGGAATGTCGGTCCCTGCGCCAATCAGCGGGACATAAGCCACGTCACGCACCTTTACGCATTGCATGCAGGATGGAACAACCGTAACGCCGAGGCCACTGGCGACCAACGCAATACAAGTCGTGACCTCGCGAGCCTCCTGCGCAATGACCGGCGCAAACCCTTCTTCTTTGCAGAGCTCCACCAAGCGTCGATACAGGCCGGCGTCGTGGTCCGGACGGTGAACAATGAATGAAGAATGTCGCAACTGACCGATGGTCAAATGGCGACGAACCGCCAACGGATCGCTCGAATGCACAGCCAAAAGCAGCCTGTCCACATACAACTGCGTGAAGGACGTTGAACTCGGATTGCGCCCTTTTGGCATGCGCCCTATCCCTAGATCCAACTTCCGCTCCACCACGGCCTCTACTTGGCTCTGAGAAGTCATCTCTTGGAGAGAGAGAGACACGTGAGGGTAAAGCGCCTTAAACTTCAGAATCGTACTTGACAAGAAAAACAGAAATTCCGACGACTCGGTAAAGCCCACGCGCAGCTCCCCCTCTTCCCCGCGAGCGACGCGCCCAATAGCCATTTTGGCAGCGTCCACCTTTTCCATAATTTGATACGCATGCTGCAAAAACACCCGACCCTCCGCCGTCAGGGTGACTTTCTTATTGTCCCGATCAAACAAGCGGGCTCCCAGTTCCAATTCCAGATCTCGTACTTGGGCGCTGAGCGGTGGTTGGCTTACCCGCAACAGCTCGGCCGCCTTGCGAAAATTCAGTTGCTCTGCCACGGCAATGAAATATCGGATATGACGTAATTGCATGACCGAGCCCTCTCAATACTTCCCCACGTTTGCCACACGCGATCGCTCGCTCCGATGCCCTCTACGTCATGCATCAAGACAGTACAACTTTCGAAGGAATGATAGCAAAAAAGTATCAGTTCTAGCCAACACAATGTATTAGACAACGCAGCGAAGCCACATCTACCTTGGCTGCCGTAGTGTCTTCTGATTTGTTCCGCGGCTGGTACGCACTGTTCGCCTGCGTCCTCAGGAGCAAGGCAGTTCTACAAGCCACCGACGGCACTCGGCTGAGGGAGAACAGTATGCATTTTCGAATCACATCTTTATTCCGTTCCTGTGTTCTCGGCGGTATCCTACTCACTCTTGGATCGTCGCTCCTTCTGGGCCAATCAGGGACCGGAACGCTCAACGGAACACTCACTGACCAGTCGGGAGCTGTGGTCAATGGAGGCACCGTCACTGCCATCAACATCGCTACGAACGAGTCACGCACCGTCACATCTGAGGCGAAAGGCTTTTACTCGATTCCTGAGCTTAGTGTCGGCCGCTATCGCCTGAAGGCGGATGCACCAGGATTCGGTACGGTAACGCGTGAAGGCATCTCCGTAAGCGTTGGCGCTCAAGTGACAATCGATGTGAAGTTCGCTCTAGAGGCAACTACATCCACAGTCGATGTGCAAGCGAACGCTGTTGCACAGGTTAACTCGACCTCCGGCGAGCAAAGCACCCTCATTGATCCGAAGCAGATTCGGGAGTTGCCCCTGAACGGACGAAACTTCGAGCAACTCATTTTGCTCGCCCCTGGCGCCCAACCCTCGCCGGCATCGTCAAGTTCAGCCGCTTATGGTCGATCTCCGTCATACTCAATCTCGGGTGCGAGACCAGTTGGCCAAGCGGTGCTTCTCGACGGAGCCAACATCCAAGGCTTTTGGAACCGCGGAACAGGGGCGAGCATCATCGGAACATCTCTTGGCGTGGAGGCGATCGGCGAGTTTCAGACCTTAACCGGGATCTACGGCGCACAATTTGGTGGAAGCGGAAGTGTGATCAACGCTGTGACGAAGTCCGGGACCAATGACATCCATGGCTCCGCTTATGATTTCTTGCGTAATAGCGTCTTCGACGCAAGGAATCACTTCGACGCGCCGTCAGGGCCGCCCTCCTTTCGTCGCAACCAGTTCGGCGGTAGCGTAGGGTTTCCTATCCGCAAAGACAAGCTGTTCGGCTTCATCAACTACGAAGGCCTCCGGCAACAATTAGGTGAGACGAACGTCAGTTATGTACCAGACCAGAACGCCCATCAGGGCTACTTGCCCTGCGCCATCGCTGGAGCCGCATACACTTGCGGTGCAAATGGCCTCGCTTTCGTGGGCGTGAGCCCGCTCATCGTTCCCTTTCTGAATCTGTTGCCTCTGCCGAATGTGGCAAACATTGCCGGTTCAGGCAGCGGGACTTATAGCGTCGTTGCGAATAAACCGGCAAATGAAAACTACGTGAATGCGCGCATCGACGACGTGATAAACGCGAAAGATACATTTTCGCTCCGCTACGTTTCTGACGACGGCGATCTCACAGACCCTTTTCCCACTCTCACCCTGGCAGGGTTCCCCGAGGTGTCAATTCAACGAAATCGGTATGCCACGCTCGAAAATAGGCTTGTTCTCTCGCCATCGCTTCTTAATACAACCAGGTTTCATTTCACGCGTACTGCTCAAGCGGCACGTCAGCAGACTGCCAACCCGGCCTTCTCTGCATTGGACATTATCCCAGGTCAAACGCAATACGGCTCTTTTCAGATATCGAGCCTGAATCCCTTGGGCGTGCCCGGTTTAGCGTTCGGCGCAGGGTTTGCTGAGCCGATCAGCCTGGTCCAGAACAAATTCTCTTTCCAGGACGACGTCTATGTCGGCATTCGGTCACATCAACTCCAGATAGGCATCGACGTCACGAGAACCCAATCGAACACGGTCTTCAGTTTGTACTCGGGCGGTCAATACATCTTCCCGAATCTACTATTTTTCCTGAAAGGTGCTCCACCGGTTGCCGTCGCAGAAAGTCCTGGCTCCGACTCTCGTCGCGACGGTCGGGAAATCGACGTTTCACCTTACATACAAGACGATTGGAAAGTGTCGTCTCGTCTCACCGTAAATCTCGGGCTTCGGTACGAGTTTGTGACTAACCCAATCGAGGTGAAAGGGAAGTATTATGCTCTCCTCGATCCGACAACGAGTGCAAACTACACCCAGGTTCCACACGCCTTCGCTAACAATCCGTCCCTCAAGAACATTGACCCCCGGGTAGGGTTTTCTTTCACATCCTTCGGAGGCAGAACCGCTCTGAGGGGAGGATTCGGAATCTATCACGATGCCATTGCGGCTCGGAACTTTCAGTTGTTTTACGACGTTTCACCTCCCAATTTCATTCGAACAATTACAGCACCCTCCTTCCCCACCCTCTTCACTGGCGGGACTCTGGGGCTGCCGTCCCTTTCAGCGGCCCTTCTATACCAAAACACCAATACTCCTTCGCAGACACAGTTCAGCCTTGGAGTGCAACAGCAACTGACCCGCCACATGGTCCTAAATGTGTCTTACGTCGGCAATCAGGGCCGGCATCTTTACCTCTTTCAAGATTTCAACCACGTCGTCGGACAACTCTGCCCCTGCACAGATCCCAATAATGCCGCGGCAGCGACTCTGCCCTCGGGCACACGATATTTTCCAGCTCCAGTCGGAGGTGTGTACACGCGCTTGAATCCAGCCTTCAGCACGTTGAACTATGCGCCGACAAGCGGGACCTCGCATTACAACTCTCTTCAGACCAGCCTCGTCCAGCAGCTGTCCCACGGAGTTCAATTTCAAGTCAACTACACATGGTCCAAATCCATGGACTACAGCTCGATCTCGAACACCTATGAGCAGCAGAACGGAGCCTCGCTTGTCGAAAACCCTTACAACGTTCCTGGCGAATACGGCCCATCCTCTTTTGACATACGCCATGTAGCAACGGGAACCGTCCTGTATGACCTTCCCAAACGCGCTGGAAACGAGTTCCTCAGCGGCTGGGAAGTATCGCTCCTGACTCAGATTCACACTGGATCGCCCTATAACGTCATTCTCGGCTTTGACCGCGAGAACGTCAGCAACAGTCTCCTCTTAGAGAGACCAAACATCGTCGGCAATCCAAACATTGGTGGACCCGTCGCAGCGAATCCAACTTGCGCGGCACCTGCTGTCGTTCATACCGTCACGAGCTATTACAATCCCTGCGCTTTTCAACTTCAACCTGCAGGCACCGTTGGAAATGAAAGGCGTAACCAGCTCTATGCCGCAGGATTGCAGGATTATGACTTCGCAACGATCAAGAACACTAAGTTCCACCTTCGGGCGCAGGAACTCAATGCCGAGTTCCGCGCCGAGTTCTTCAATATCTTCAACCACACAAACCTAGGATTTCCAAACTTCACTGCCATTACAAGTGCTGCCGGAACCGTGAATCCGGCAGCTGGTCGAGTCCTCACAACTGCGACAAATTCCAGACAAACCCAGTTCAGCGTTAAATTTCTCTTCTGACCCGTAGACGTCTGAATATCCAGGAGAACCAGTGGCGAAACCATCAATCGATCGACACCCAGCCCCCAAACCGAGTTCACCGTGTCCGTCCAGCGTCAACCTTTAATCCACCGCCTCCAGCCAAGGACAAGATGAGCCTCTCCTGCTGATCTCGCATGGCAACACCGTGCACTCGTTGGAGTAGGCACTCAAATCCGACTGCGAGAAACTGAACTTGCGGACGAGCGTCCAACGCAGCCCATCACCTCCATTCGTTAGCGTGCGAGCTCTTCACGAAGAGAACGAGACCTCGTAGAGCCCGATCTGCGCTTCCATAAACGGTTAGTCATACGCTTTCCTGAAAGAAGCGCAACAGCTCCTCCACCAGGCGCTCGGGCTGTTCTTCCGCGATGTAATGGCCGCAGTTCTCAATCATTACAGCGCGCATGTGTTTCGCCAAAGGTCGAATCTCACCCTCGAGATCCGCCCCAAAGCTTGCCGTACCGCCCACTGTCAGCACGGGCATTGGCAACTTCTTCTTCGCGTTCTCGCGGTTATGCTCCGCATCCAGCTTATGCGCTCGAAAGTAGGCGATGCCCGCTCGCAACGCTCCGGGTGCCGAGAGACGATCCGCATACAGATCAAGCGAGGTCTGATCCAGGGCGTCGGGGTTATAGGCCTGCTGGCGCATGAAATGTTCTACGAACATCGTTTCGCGACCGGAGATCAACGCCTCTGCGAGCCCATTGGGTGCTTCAAACAGCGGCAGATGATACATGCGCGGGTATCTATCAGCGTCGTAGAGCTTCTCGAGACCGAGGCCGGGTAAGGCCGCCTCCATCAGGACCAAGCGCTTCACGTCCGTTGGGAACGCCGCGGCATAGGCATAACCCACCATCATGCCCACGTCATGGCTTATCAGGTTAATTTGTCCCAGGCCGAGCTGCCGAACGAGCTGCCGGACGTCCTCTGCGACTGTGCGCTTGTCGTATCCACTCTCGGGGCGGTCCGAATTGCCAAAGCCGCGCAAATCGGGCGCAACCACCTTGTAATGCTTCGCCAGTGCAGGGAGGACTTTACGCCACGCGTATGAGGTCTCCGGAAACCCATGCAGCAGAACAACGGGCTCACCAGCGCCCGCCATTCGATAGTGGATTCTTACGCCGTTGACCTCGGCACGGCCGAAGGTGAGTTCAGAAGTGCTTTCCGAGTTTTCCATCACGCCTCGAAGAAATGTCACAGCATGTCTGGCTTCAAGTCCTGCGCAGGGACGGGAACTTCAAAGCCATTCAAGCTTACACAGGTGTAGAGGTAGATGCCCATGAGGAATGTCAGATTCACGAGACCTTCTTTCCCGAAGGCTGTCTCCGCCTTGCTGTACAGATCGGCATCTACCCTGTGCTCGATCGTCATTTGCCGCGCGAAGCGGTGCGCCACCAACTCCTCAGGCGAGAGATCGACGGCAGCTCCCCCGGTCACAAGCGCTGCAATGGCCCGTTCGGAAAGACCAGCCTTCTGGGCTAGTGCCGAGTGCGCATACAGCTCATACTGTGATTGCCAGACGGCTCCAACGCTCAGGATGACTACTTCCTGCACACGTTTACTCAGTGTCGTGTGGTCGGAGTTTGCTTTCATAAACGTTAGAAAGCCGGTCGCAATCTCCGGGCTATACAGAAGCGGATTGAACGGTCCGATCAATCTCCCGTCTTCCGTCTTGCCTTCGAATCCAGCCTTCGCGGCCCAGGGAATCAGCGTCTCATCGATCTGGTTGTAGAGCTTTTTCTGCTCTGGCTTCAAAGTGTTCGGATCGAGCAGGGGTAGCCGTCCGGCAAGCTGTGTTTCATGGTTCATAAGTATCTCCTAAGTGCCTTGTGACGGTTGATTTCCGCTCGACCGCTGTTGCCCGTGCGGCGCTCCGACGCTTGTACGATCCCGGGCTTGGTTGTCTGCATGGCGGGCCAAGAACGCCAGCAACTCGGAATTCACTGCGTCCGGAGCTTCGACCGTCGCGATGTGAGACACGCCCGGAAGAACGACCATCTTTGCGCCGGCGATCGCTTCCACTAGAGCGGTCGAAGCGGAGGGCGGAGTACTTGGGTCGAGACCACCCACAAGTATCAGCGTGGGGCGTTGAATCTCACCAAGACGGTCGTGGACGTCGAAGCCTGCGATCATCTCCCAAATGGCCGCGTGGATAGCGGGATCGTCGGCCAGAATGGTCTTCGTCACACGATCGATGATGTCAGGACGAGCGCTTCTAAGTTCAGGGGTAAACCACCGGTCCAAGCTTGATCGGACTACGGCAATCATGCCCTCGGCCCGAACCAGGTTCGCTCGGGCCCTCATGCCACTTCGCGCTGCTTCCGTAAAGGTCGAAGCTGTTCCAATCAACGTGAGCGTGCGAACGAGATCGGGCCTTGCAAGGACCGTCGCCTGCGCGAGCATGCCACCCAAAGAGATGCCGACAAGGTGAACCGGGCGTTCACTGACTGTCTTGATCAGCGACGCAATCATCGGGACCACCTTTTCGAATGTCCAGTCTCCAGCTTCGCCGGGAGAACGGCCATGCCCGGGCAGGTCGAAGGCGACTACGTTGTAGCCGGCGCGCAACGCCTCGATCTGCCGGTCCCAATATGTCAGATCGTAGCCAACGGCGTGCAACAAAACGACCGTTTCAGCGTACTCGGTGCCTGTGCATACCCAGTTCAGCCCACCACTTCCGCTCTCATCCTTTACCCGATTGCTCATGAACATATGATGAGGTCTTCCGAAACGCGGTTCGGAGCCATTGCAGATTTACGCATCTAAAAGACCCAAGGGCTTCAGCACGCACCGTGCCGCGCCTGACCTACAGCTTCACCACAAGAACAGAAACGCTTGACACCCTCTATATAATAGAACCAGGGGATAAAGGGTGGTCCCGCTCCGTGGGTGCGGAGCATCTGAACGAAAGCAAGCACGCAGGCCGCCATCCTGAGCAGTGTTTCCTGCTCTTCATCCTGAGTACGGGCTTTAATGGGTCCAGACTTAAGTGTCCACTTTTGAATACTTTGCATACTTTAGGGGGAGGGGGGGTATACATGCCGAAGTCACTGTTCAAGAGCCTCATAACGCCCCACCAGCCCACCGCTCATGACGTAGCCGCCCGCCGCTGGATCTACATCCCCTACGACCGCGACACCGACCGAACCGGCCCCCTCACCGAGCAGCCCGCCGCCGAAACCGGCATCATCCTCGTCGAAACCACCCACAAAGCCCTCCGCCGCCCCTACCACAAGAAGAAGCTCGTCGTCCTCCTCTCCAACATGCGCCACTTCGCGCTCGAGCAAGCCGCCCGCGGCGTCAAGGTCCTCTACCACTTCTCCCTCGACAGCCACGGCCAGGCACTGCTCGCGCTCCAGCGCCAACACCAGCTGCCCGCGATCACCGTTATGACGCCCGCCGAGCGCGAGCTCCGCCTCGACCTCGCCCAGGCCGCCGCCCAGGGCCTCCACCTCAACTTCGTCCCCGACACCACCTGGGCCAGCACCCCGCAGGACTTCCTCAACACCTACGGCTCCTACCGCCACGGCAAGAGCTACGTCATGGACCGCTTCTACCGCCGCATGCGTCAGCAAACCGGTGTCTTGAT
>CAXTPN010000003.1:0-46414 GCA_964246125.1 uncultured Acidobacteriaceae bacterium | reverse complement strand
ACAAACCAGCACAGCAAAGAACCTACAAAGGTGCAAAGTCCCTAACAGCCTCTAGGCTGTAACGTTAGTAGCAGGTATGGCAGTGCCAGTCCAAGTGCAAGCGCTGTGAAAATGGCAAACGTGATCAAGGCCCCCTGGGACAGCGCAAAGCCGATCGCCACACCCATCAATGGCGCAGTGCAGGGTGTTGCGACTACAGTGGCGAGCACGCCGGTGAAAAAGCTGCCCGCGAAGCCTGATTTGCGAGTGAGAGCGTCACCCTTGCCCGTCAGGCTGAGACCCAGGTCGAACTGACCCGCGAGCGAGAGCGCCATGAAGAAGAGGAGCGATGCCATCAACACGACGAAGCCTGGTGATTGAAGCTGGAAGCCCCAGCCAGCCTGCCGACCACCCGCGCGCAGAATCAGCAACACAGCCACAATAATCCAAAATGAGACCAGGATGCCAAGGGTGTAAGCGAAGCCATGAATCCGTTGCCTTCGGCGGTCGTCTGCTGCGCTTCCGACCAGTGAAAGCGCCTTCAGAAAGAGAATCGGAAAGACACAAGGCATTAAGTTCAGCACTAATCCGCCGGCCACAGCAAGGAGGATGGCTGCAACAAGAGTGGTGTCCGGCGCGCCCACCTGCGTTTGCGGTTTTGCCGAAGCCACAACCGGCTCGTCAATCACATATGTTCGATTGCCGCTCAGTTGCACAACTCCTGTAATTCTGGGAGGCAGAGTCTCCGAGACGTCACTGCGTTCCGCGGTGAGCAGAAGGCCTTGCGCGTTCGGCTGCACTCGTTGTTCAGCCGCATTGCGGAGGGTGTCCTCGCCAAACGGATAAAACTCTGCGCTTTGTTCCCGCTGCCCGGTCGTAATTTGAAGTGTGAAATGATCTCTCGACCCGGAAACTTTAGCGAAACTGGCGCTGGGTGGCGCGACAGGTTCAGCCGCGATCGCGGCGGCGATTACCGTCGCAGCTCCTGGTCTGCTCTCAACTTGGCCGCCCTGCAGCGACACCCCAACCAATACTTTTCCCGGAACACACACCTCGCGACATACAAGCCAGCGTGCGTGCCCCTGCAGATGCAGAGGCGTTTTCCCTTGCAAGGGCCTGTCGAACGAGAGATCGAACGGAAACACAGCCGTTCCCTCGTAGCCGTAATCCATCAGCGGCCCTAACGGTAGCCGCTTGGGTGCCGCGAACTGCATTTTTCCCACCGTTACGCTGGCAGGCAGATTCCACTCGACGCTCGGCGGTTCGCCAGAGTCGCCAGCATTAGACCAATAGACGTGCCAGCCCGGTTCCAAATGCAACACGAGTGCAAGGTGATTGGAGCCGCGATGAACCTCCGGGCTGAGCGCAGCCAGCAGCTCTGCTGTCACGTGAGCCGCCCTCACCGGGCCGGATGAGCCATCACCTACTTCATGTAGCTGTGCGAGAGCAAGGGAGCCTCGCACAAGCAACAACAAAAGAAAACCAATCGTCCGAAGCGGCTTCATCATAACCTTCTGTATCGCGGGTGGAAGTCGAGCGCCTCGTTGAGAAGTAGGCATACGTGTGATGAGGAGGGAGTCAAAAAGTTACGCCCGCGATACCAACGAAAGTCTGGAACCATTTGTAACCTTCTAGCGACGCACAGCTCTCATGTACACGACCGACATTTCGCCGAACAAGGATGTTTATGAATTCGCTTACCAAGTCCCGCTCGTCTAGCATGTCCCCGCTTTGGTTTTCGCTAAGGCTCACTCGACTCTTCGCCAGCCTCTGTTTCCTCCTCGCGATTGGAGCCGCTGCTGCGCAAGCCCCAGCAACAGGAGCGACAGCACCGGATTTCACTTTGAATACACCAACCGGCTCCCCCATCAGCCTGACCAAATTGCGTTCTAAAGGGACCACGGTAGTTGTACTGCTTCGCGGGTTCCCTGGATATCAATGTCCCTACTGCACGAAGCAGGTTCACGACTTTGTCGAACACAGCGGAGATTTCATGGCAAAGCACGCCACGGTTCTTCTGGTTTATCCGGGTCCCCCCGCCGATCTTGACCAACACGCCAAGGAATTTCTGACCAAGCAGGCGGACCTGCCCGCAAATATTCAATTAGTTGTCGATCCTGATTACAAAATGACTAACCTTTATGGTCTTCGCTGGGACGCAGAACATGAAACGGCGTATCCATCCACATTCATTCTGGACAGGACCGGCAAGATTCTGTTCGAGAAAATCAGCCACACCCACGGCGACAGAACATCTGCGTCGGACATTCTTGAACACCTCTAGGACCCAGCCTACAGGCTGAGTTGAATCGCCTAACGCGCAGGTGTCAGGATTCGACTTCTTGCATACTGTGGATGATCGAGCGCTTCAGGCGCAGGCGATTGCCTCGATTTCGATCTTCCATGCGGGATGTGCGAGCCCTGCGACCAGGACGGTGCTTGCGGGCCTACGGTCCCCTAAAGCCTGCGCCCGTGCTGGCCGGCTTGCGGGAATGTCTGCAGGGTCCGGGATGTACATCGTCACCTTCACGAGGTTGTCGAATGTCATGCCTGCAGCGTGCAGTTGCTGCTCGAGATTATGCCATGCCAGCGTTGCTTGTTCCGCTATCCCAGGTGGCGTGGTGCCGTCAGCTTCCATGCCTAGTTGACCACTGATGAACAGCGTGCGTGTTGCATTCTCCACCTCAACGGCCTGGCTATAGGCGCTGGCGGGTCGGGGCGATGATTCTGCGTTGATGGCGCGTGTTTTCATGGTGTCTCCATCTGAAGTTGGGTTGGGCGCCACTCTCTGCGAGCTTGCTGAAGTGAGCTACGCGTGGGAGCACTAGTAGTGCTTCAAGCGACCTTTTGCAGGCCAGATGCCGTTTTCCGGCATGTCCAATCGCTCGGTCATTTCTCTTCTCCAGTCTGGCGTTTGGACTGGTTCTCCCCAATAGTCTGTAACCCGGACAGCCTCTCCCTTTTCCAGTTCACCGATCGTTACATTTCGATAGAGGCGATCATCGCCGTAGTTGATTGTCCATTCGACCACGATCACGTCTCCAAGCCGGAGCCTGCGGCCTACCTCCAGCGTGACAGCTTCAAAATTCCCTTCGACTGCGCCGATCAGTGCGCGCCCGCGCACGACCTCCTCCATCTGCGGCCATTGCCGCACGACATGCTCGGCAAGCGGGACCCCCAGAATGTAAGCGAGCCGGGTTTGACCGTTTGTTTCTGTATCTGCCGAATTCTTGAGCATCATGTCTCCCTAGGTTGATCATTCATTGATGTTGAACCCTCGTGTCCCCGCATCATTTGCTTTAGTGCACGCAGAAGATCACCTCGGAACGGTCAGGATGTCGGGGAGCAATCTGATCGTACGTTCAAAGATAGTGGTGTCGCCCAGCACGCGCGAGACAATCAATGAACCTTCAATGCGGAGAATGGCCTCTTCAGCCTTGGACTTCGCAACGGCCGATGACATCCCACACTCTTTCGCGACCCCGGCAAATGCTTGGATCCACGCCTGCATTGCACCTTGGATGGCCGTGTGCAACTCCCTTGACCCTCCCGGAAGTGAAAGCACATCCGTCAAGCAAGCTTTGGTTCCGCCGACATAGAACTCGCGAAGCCGTTCGGCGGCGACCGCCACCCGTTTTCGAGCCGGGCCGGTTCCACGGAGCGGCGTGAACACGTTTTCTTGAAACCAGCGAACAACCTCGGTCGCCACAGCCATGGCGATCTCATTCTTACCCCCCGGAAACCGGTAATAAAGACTCGCCTTCTCCAGCCCTGTTGCCTCGGCAAGGTGTTTGATACTTACCCCCTCAAAACCGTACGTACGGAACAGATCGAGAGAAGTTGCGAGAAATGCATCGTCGCTAATGATGCGGTGTGCCATACCGGCCCTCTACGGTATTGTATACCGACCATTCGGTATTTATACCCTTTTTGCTGTCTCTAAAAAGAATCTGTAACTTTACCGAACGAACGGTAATCATAGAGGGCGTACGGCAATCACCGCTCTTGCCCACCGGGCACGTACCAACAAGGAGGAATACTTATGTCTCGTCTGAATCCCATCGATCCCTCAACGGCCTCCGGCAAAAGCAAGGAACTGCTCGATGCCGTCAAAGGCAAGCTCGGCATGGTGCCGAATATGACCAGGGTGATGGCAATCTCGCCCGTCGTCCTCGAAGCGTACCTCCACTTCAGTGGAGCACTAGGCGAAGGCCTGTTGGACGCGAAAACCCGCGAGGAGTTGGCTCTGGTGACCGCGCAGCAGAACCGCTGTGACTATTGCCTTTCGGCCCATACAGCCATCGGCAAGATGGTCGGTCTGAACCATGACCAGATCGTTGACAGCCGGAAGGGGAGTGGGACAGACACCAGGACAACAGCGGCATTGACCTTTGCGAGACGAGTTCTGGAGACCAAGGGGCAAATCACCGAGGCCGATCTCGCTACGGTGCGCTCTGCCGGCTTCTCCGATGGCGAGGTGGCTGAAATCATCGCTCATGTTGCCCTGAACGTCTTTACAAATTATTTCAACGTCGCCACAGATGTGGACATCGACTTTCCCAAGGTCTCGTTCGCGGAAGTAGCTTGACTCCGACGCAGGCACCCGGCTCACGGTTGTCGTGAGTCCGGAGGGAGACCGAATGCACATAGGAGAGTTGTGGCGCTACCCGGTTAAGAGCATGCGTGGTGAACGCCTTTCACAGGTCACGCTGCTTCGGAGTGGGATAGAAGGAGACCGGAACATCGTTGTGGTCTCTCACAATGCAGACCGGATCATTACCGCCCGAACCCATCCAAAGCTCCTCGGTCTGCGGGCAACCGTTTCTCCCGATGGAGTGACCCTGATCGAAGGGTATCCGTGGCACTCGGCAGAGGCTCTGGCCCTGAGCCGTGAAGCAGCAGGAGAGCCAGTGAGTCTTGTTGATGCGGGGCACCGGACAGAACGCTTCGACATCCTGCCCTTGCTCGTCGCCACTGACGGAGCTATCGGGGAGATTGGTATCAACTCGCGCAGGCTGCGTCCCAACATCATTGTCGTAGGTGTCGTTGGCCAGGCTGAAAGAGAATGGCCGGGCGCGGACCTGCAATGCGGGGAGGTCACGATCCGGGTCGCGCAGCTAAGAATGCGATGCGTAATGACGACCTTTGATCCCGACACACTCGAGCAGGATCTAGGCGTGCTTCGCAGGATTGTTCAAAAGGCGAGTGGGAAACTGGCGCTCGACTGCTCGGTTGGCGGGCCTGGAGCGCTTCGTGTAGGCGACAACGTTACCTTGAAACCAGAACCAGCATCAGGAAAGGACTCACCAGTGAGCATCAAGATCGTTCCTCCCTTTACCGACGCGGAACTCGCCGCCCAGAAGGTACAAATTGCCGAGGACCTTTGGAACACGCGCAATGCGGAGCGCGTTGCATTGGCCTACACCGAAGACACGCATTGGCGCAATCGTACCGACTTCTTCAACGGGCGTAGGGAGGTGGTCGATTTCCTCAAGAGGAAATGGGAACGCGAGTTGGACTACAGGCTCAAGAAAGAGTTGTGGGGATTCCGCAACAATCGCATGGCCGTCAAGTTTCAGTACGAATGGCATGACAGCAACGGCCAGTGGTATCGCTCGTACGGGAACGAACTTTGGGAGTTCGCGCCGTCGGGCCTTATGCAGCGTCGGGAGGCGAGCATCAACGATCTCGCCATCACCGAGGAAGAACGCATATTGTGAAATAAAGCTGGACGCCTCCGTTCCCAACACAAAGCGAGTTTTCGCCGAGAATGCATCTGTCCGGCAGGGGAGCCCGTCCATCTTGAGATACTGCGGGTCTCGCAGACGACGAAGATGGTCCTTGGCGGGGATCTCGCGGCGTATCGACAGACACTGCCTGGTCCATCAGCCAAAGAAAGTTCGTCGCATCCTTCGAACGCTGCAAGGTCACACCAGCCATCTGGAAGATAACGGGCTGAATTTTCTTGGAACCAGCGCGGCTACGATGCCGCAAAGCCGGCGATGATGGCGTGGTACGTCCCCGAAGCTGCGTTTTGTGCCATAGTAAAGACGTTTGATCCGCAAGTTGCATGGCTATCGCTTCCTAGACCGCGATTCACCGGAGCTTTGGGCTCGTGTAAGTCTTGGAGAGGTCTGCGCGATGAGCCTGACAGCTGCTAAACAACAGCCAGCAGCACCTTTGCACTACCGTTGGAATGCGACCGCGCGTTTCGCCTGCACGCGATGCCCCCGATGCCTCTTGGCATGGGACGGGGCTTGCGGCCATAGCGGCAATGAATCCAATCCTGAGGTAGGTCTGATGCGGGATTCTTAGGCGCACTTGCGCCGTATCTTCCTCCAATGACGCCGAGCGAAAGCGATAGCCAAGTCAGTTCCATCGAGGTCTTAACTGATCTGGTGTCAAAGTAGCGTTCAGTCTGTAAGAGCGAGATGCGATTCAGCTTGGCACAAAGAGTCAAGATCGGCCGGATTGGTGAGGTCAGTCGACACGTTGAGCGTTTTGAGTAGCAAGTAGAGCGTGTACGCTTCATTTTGGCTGCTTATTTAGGAGGTGGAGTATGATGGGGGTAAAGATGATGGTGGGGACAGGGCCGGTCGCGAAAACCTCGCATGGTGCGGTGCAAGGGGCGGAGGAGAATGGTGTCTCCACCTTCTTCGGAATTCCATATGCAGCTGCTCCTATCGAAACTCTGCGCTTTTCTCCTCCTTCACCGCATACGGCTTGGGAGGGAAAACGTGACGCCACGAAGCCTGGGCCTACAGCCCCACAATTCGTTCGGCCATTCCCCTTGGATATGTCTCCGCTGGTGGGCCGGGGTTGGGGGCGCGGAGACGAGTTCTTGACGGCGAATGTTTGGACGCCCGACATAGACGCCAAGGGCCTTCCGGTCATGGTGTTCATTCACGGCGGTGCCTTTGCTCTTGGGAGCAACAATGCCAGCGTAAGCGATGGAACAGAGTTCGCGCGCTCCGGTGTGGTCTGTTTTTCGCTGAACTATCGCACCGGGCTCGAAGGATTTCTTGCGGCTCCGGGTGTGCCCTCCAATCTCGGATTGAGGGACGTGGTCGCCGGATTGAGGTGGGTACGAGAGAATGCAGCAGCGTTCGGCGGCGACATGGACAATGTCACCATTTTCGGTGAGTCTTCTGGCGCGGTGATGATCTCCTTGCTGCTGGCTTCGGAGAAAGCGAGGGGCTTGTTCCGCCGTGCCATTGTTCAAAGCGGCCATGCTTCGATGTTTCGGCCGAAAGAAACAGCCATGCGTGTGACCGATCACCTTGCGGCGCAGATGGGTATTCCTTCGAACGCTGCGGGCTTTGCGACTAAGAGCATCGAAGAGTGTGTCGACGCGCTACAGATTGCTGCTCAACCCACTGTGCGGATCGATCTCCGCAATCCGGCCGGGTTTGATCCCGTGTTCGGCATCTCAAAAATGAGTCCTGTGCAGGATGGTGAGTGGGTGGCTGCCTCTCCGTTGGCTGCGCTTGCTGCGGGCGCGAGTAAAGATGTTGAACTGCTGGTAGGGACGAACCGTGAAGAGATGAACCTGTATCTCGTACCGACTGGGGTTAGGAAGTTGCTAACCCCAGAGGCCGCGCTGGCAGCTTTGTCCGCGTCCCATCCGAAGGCGGCTGAAGTGCTGGCAGCGTTTGGAAGGAATGACCCGGAAGTCAGCGCGGGCGATGCGTTTGCCGAGGCAATGCACGACCTGGTGTTCCGTGCACCGGCACGGAAGCTCGCCCTTGCCCACCGCGGAACGACACACGTATATGAATTTGGATGGCACTCTTCGGCGTGTAAAGGCGAGATGGGCGCGTGCCATGGGTTAGAACTTCCGTTTGTGTTCAATCGTCTTTCGACATGCACTGGGCCGCAGGGCATTGCTGGCGAAAATCCGCCGCAGGAACTTGCGGATTCAATCCATAAAATGTGGGTACAGTTCGCGAAAGATGGAAGGCTTCCGTGGCCGGAGTTCGGCGATGAACAACGAGCGGTTTACGCCTTGGAGACAGAGAACTGGGCCGACGAAGCTCCGCTCAAAGGTGAACAATTTGTAGGTGACGCAATAGGTTGAGCAAATGATTGACTGGAGGGCTTCGCCGGTCTAAGGTGTCGGCTGGCAGAGTAATCAGTCATTAACCGTGCGGATGGCCGGCCGCTTCGCGTGTTGCTGAAAAGCAAACTCAGTGGGCGCCCGGATTGTCTGGTCATTTGTAAAGGAGAGCTATGCTGCCCGCATCTGTCGCCGTTCCGCTCCTCCTTGTTGTTATCGGTGTTGTACTTTTGTTTCTTTGTATCAAACGGTTCCGTTCCCCGCATTTGCGAGCCAAGGGACGTGCCCGTCGGGTGGCAGAGTACGTGGGGCTCAGCTTCGGAATATTGATCGGGGCGCTCATGACCTTTGGCACCCCCTGGAATGTGATTGCCCACGACCGATTTGTTGCGGCGCACCCTGCGCCGGGACGACTTTATGACGTCAATGGTTACAAGATGCATCTGTGGTGTGTCGGGAGTGGGTCGCCCACCATTGTGATGGATGCCGGGCTCGGCGGAAGCTCCGAGCATTGGCAGCGTGTCCAGCCTGAGTTGGCAAAGACAACGCGGGTCTGCTCCTACGACCGCGCAGGACTCGGATGGAGTGAACCGCAGCCCGGCCCGCGCGACTCCGACCACATTGTTGAGCAGTTGCATGATCTGCTCAAGGTTGCGGATATCAGCGAGCCCATGGTGTTGATGGGGCATTCGGGTGCGGGCTTTTTCATGCGTGAGTATGCGACGAAGTATCCGCAGCATATTGTCGGCATGATTATGGTCGATGTGGGTTCGCCACGTCTGCAGCTGCGCGGCTCGAAAGAGTTGCAGGCAGAAAACAACTTCAAGATTCCGTGGGGAAAAATCATCTCCGCCGATTTGTTGGTCAACGCAGGCGTGTTGAGACTTGCGGGCAAATGCACGCACCCGGACGATACCCGCAACTGGGGCGACCGCGTGGTGCAGGCTGAAATGGAGTGTTATCCGCCGCTGGGCACGGATGTAGCGGAATTGAAGAGTGTTGCGGCTGACGGAGAAGAGACGTGGCAGACGGGTCCGTTCGCCTTCCCGATCCTTATCTTCTCCGAAACCTGGAGCGACCCGAAGATGGTGCCCCACTTCAGTTCACATAAGCTTGATGTTGAGTCGATGCAGATGTGGGACGACATGCAGGAGGAGCTGAAGCGGCTGTCACCCGATAACCGACGAATTATTGTGGCTAACACCGGTCACATGATTATGGCTCAGCGACCGGAGGTCCTGTTGAAGGAGGTTCCGCCGTTCATCGAGCGGATTCGTAACCATGGGGCTCCGACAGACATGAACGGCACGACGGTTACTGAGTAGCGCCAACGCTTGTTCGAAGGATGTCAGCGCAAAACAGCCCTCCGGTACGCCCTCGCCACTCCAACTCTCCACAGTTGTTCCTAAGTCATATTTCTGGATGCAACTCACTAGTTATGAGTACACTGAAACGCATGAGCGATAATCCGCAGTCCACAGGTCGTCAGAGTTCGACACGGGGCCGTGGATTGTCTGCGGCGCACATTTCCATTATTCGCGTCATTCACTGCTTCGGCGGTGTTGGTTAGCGAATCCTTGCACATAGGACGCACAACGACCGCCGAGCGAAGAGCTCGGCGGTTTCTTTTGACGACTAAACAATGCGGATGGATTAGCGGATGAACTGGACCTACATGATTTCAGCGGTGGCTGCACCACGACTCTTGATGAGAGTCGCGTTGATCTTTGACCAGCAATCGCTTACGTTGAGCGACGTTCTCTGGCATCACAATGATGCAGAGGGCAATGTGGCAATCTGCGTCCGCGTACGCTGCGAAGAGGCGCTCGCAGGCAGGTTACTCGCGAAGTTGCTGCACCTGCAGGATGTCTGGGATGTTGTGTTGAACGCGGAGACCGAAGAGCCGCTCGCATAGGAAGCCGCTCGCTAGTGCGCAAGAGAGCCGCTCGCTACCATGGTGCCGACGGCACGCTGGGCACGCCATCAGCATTCCAGGCGATCACTCGATATCGGGCGCCGAAAGCCGGCCCTTTTGGATTGACCCAAGGATCATCGGTATCCTTGGCACACCTGTCGCAGATGGTTAGCCAATCGGTCGAACCAGGCGATTGCTGCTGAACTGAGTAATTGATCGCCCCTGCGGAACCGCGAAACGCGACAAGCCAACTCTCGACGACGGAGGTCACGACTGGGGGCGGCGGGATCTTGTGTCTGGGCACTGCCAAGTCCGCCATCTTGTAGGCGTGAGTGCGCAGTTGTTGTGCACGCGTGGACATCTCATCTGCCGTCATCACAAGGTTCGAAATTCCCGGGTAATATAGCGACCACCATTGCCCGGATTCACCGTGATTGGCGTAGGCAGGATTGTCGCTGTTAGCCGCAATGGGTTGAAACCCGAAGCTGTCGGCGTGGGCCTGTAATGCCCAGAAGCTATCGCCGGATACATTGGAATTGCTTTCCAGTTCGTCCAATACTCGTTGCAGGTCTGCGTTTGTGGCCCAGTCTGTTTTGTCCCAACCGTATTCATTGAGAATGTATGCCTTTTCTCGGCCTGTTATGAGGGCTGCATCTGTTCGGAAAGTTGTGGAGTCCACCATGTGAACGGGGCCGAGGATCGCGTTCCAGTGGGGGTAATACTCGTACGTCACGATATCCGTGGACTTTGCATCGATGACCGCCGGATATTTCGGAAAGATCCCGCTGGTGTCGAGGTATAGGTGATGCGGATCGGTGCGCTTGATGTAGGCACCTATCGTTTCAACCCAGCCCGCGATTTGTGTCCCGGCTGTGCCGACTTTGTCGGCGAGCAGCGGGTGAATGCCACACATATTGCAGTTCTCCCAAGCCATCACGGTTGGGTCGTCCTTGTAACGAAGGCCCGTGAGCGGGTTCATGTGATTTAGAACGGTAGCAATGTGCTTTTCGAAAGCTGCGATGAGCACGGGATCTTTGAAAAAATCCATCGCATCTTGCCGGCCTTCCCACGCGAGATACTGACCAACGCCACCACCCTGGCATGTAGCGCAGTCGCCGATCAGCGTGATGATGACCCTCATTCCGTATTGTCGAGCGACTGCCAATGCATAGTCCGATGATTGGAAGGCGGACTCGTTGAAGTGTCCTTCGGAGGGCTCGATACATTGGGGACATCCGATGGAATCTCCCATCGTCTGCGAACGGACTACCTTCGCGCCCATCTCCGCCGCTGTAGCAAAGGCGTCATCGATTTCAAAACGTGTCGGAGTCTGCGGACCGGTCTTGCTGAAAGGGCCGTAGCCTTCGAGTCCGAGCCATTCGAGATTGGGTCCACTGTACCGAAAATTGGCCCCAGCGAGAGTCAACCTAGAGCCTTGGCGTTTCACGAAGTCATCGGTGTGAGTCGCCTGGCTGTGAATTGCTGCAGCAAGAAAAGGCAGGACAAGGGTGGCGACTGACCCGGCCTTCAAAGAAATGATTTTGAACATCGATTGCCCTTTCAGATTGCGGGCGAGCCGCCCGAGCATGGTTACGCTAGGGTTCACAGACTCCTGCTGTCAATTGAACCCTCAACAGGTTGCGGGACGGGGCGATGGAGCCATCGGTGGCTGCGATACACCGCGCTGAGTCTGATCCGGCACATAAAGTGCTCACCTAATTGAGCGACTTCTTGACGGTCCTCATTAGCCACAGGGATGCTGGCTCGCACTCAAAAATGTGCTTTATGTGTCGCGGAATGGAGTTTTTGGAATGAAGATCAGATTGAGCGGAGCGGTACTGGCGTGCGTAGTGTTTCTCAGCGTAATGGGTAAAGCGCAAACGGCGAATACCGGGGCCGTGAACGGAACCGTCGCCGACCAGAGTCAGGCGGTCATTCCAAAGGCAACTGTGAAGATCACCAGCGTTGCCACGGGTGAAGTCCGTACTGCAATCTCCACAGGTACCGGTACGTACGTGGTGCCTCTCCTGCCTCCGGGGTCCTACAAGGTCGAGGTAAGTGCTGCAGGGTTTAAGACGGCTGTCTTTTCTAATGTTGCAGTCAATGTGACAGAGAACCAGAGTCTCAACGTGACTTTGGCGGCGGGCGCGGCTGGAGAGACAGTTTTCGTGACTGCCGACAGCCAACAGCTTCAGTTCGATACAAACACCCTTGGCAGAACGGTGGATGCGGTGGCGGTCGAGGGCCTGCCATTGGTTACTCGCAATTTCACCCAACTCGTTGGATTGTCCGCTGGTGTAGTGCAGCCGGTAAACAATGCATCAGCCCTAGGTAGAGGCCCAGGAAGCCTCAGCTTCACCGGTGGATTCAACGTCAACGGTGCAAGAAACTACGACAATAACTTTCAGTTGGACGGCTTGGATGCTAACGACCTGTTCGCTTCGGGTGCAAATTCAGGTGGTGTTCCCGTACCCGATCCCGACGTGATCGAACAATTCAAGGTGCAGACAGGCCAATACGATGCGTCTTTCGGCCGAAACGCGGGCGCGAACGTGGATATTGTGACGAAGGGTGGAAGCAATCAGTTCCACGGTTCGCTGTTCGAATTCTTTCGAAACGATGATCTAAATGCGAACGACTTCTTCTTCAAGCGCGCAGGCACTCCACGCGGGAAGCTGAAGCAGAATCAGTTCGGCGGCACGATCGGCGGTCCGATAAAAAGGGACAAATTGCTGTTCTTCGGGTCCTATCAGAAGACGATTCAGCGCAACGGTGTGACCACGGGCTGCTCCTCGACGTTTTTCGGGCCGCCACTCACCAACGATCGGTCGGCCGCTGCACTTGGCGCGTTGTTTGCCGGCCAGACGGGAGCCTTCGGTGGAACGGCCATTCTAGCGAATGGGTCGAACATCAACCCTGTTGCGCTCAACTTTCTCCAAGCGAAGCTGCCAAACGGGCAATACTATATTCCCACACCCGTCAGTGTGAACCCATCTAGATCGTTCGCAACGCAAGGCCAGTACGTACAGCGCGGTGTCTGCCAGTTCAACGAAGACCAATACGCCGGCAACGCTGACTACATACAGAATGCCAAGAGCAAGTTTCAGTCGCGCCTCTTTGACGCGCAATCGAACACCCAACTCCCATTTACAGGAGGGTCGTCGCTGCCGAACGCAACAGTGGGTAAGCAAAGCTTTGTTGACTACTCGCTGAGCCACACCTACGTTTTTAGCCCCCACTTCGTGAATGAAGCTGCCTTTGGCTTTCACTCGATTCACTCGCAACAGAAGATCAGTCCCCCGATAACGTTTTCGAGCGTTGGTGCGACCGTTCCGATCCAGGATGACCCCTATCCCGCCCTCTCGATTTCCGGGTTTACCTCGGTTTCAGGTACGACTCTGAACATCCCTTCCAAGTACTACGAGGTTCGCGACAACATCACGTACTCCCTTGGGCGACATACATTCAGAGCGGGAATCGTCGGACAAAATGCGGCAATCAATTTCCGCAACTTTTCCGCGTCCGCGACTGAACTGTTTCTTAGTGTTCCGGATTTTCTCCTGGGTCTTCACTCCGGAGCAACCGCAACCGGCGGCAACGGAACTCCTTTCAGCAACATCTTTGCTTCGGTCGACCTAGTTGGTCTGCTGGATCGTGATTTCCTTGTCTGGAACGGTTCAGGATATGTCACAGACGAGTACAAAGTGAGCCGCAACATCAGTCTCAATTTGGGCCTGCGTTACGAAAGAATGGGTGACTTCTACGATGCCCTGGGCCGCAACTCAACGATCGATCCTTCGGCGATCAACCTGACGCCCCCCGCCAGCGGAGCAATCAACGGATACAACGTCCCAGCGAATTACACGGGCACTATTCCGGCAGGTGTCACTCAACTCAACAATTCGTATGGCATTGCGGGCATCGGCCAGAACCAATTTGAGCCGCGCGTCGGTTTCACATGGAACCTATTCCCTCAAACGAACAACGTGGTTTTGCGCGGAGGCTACGGAGTTTATAACAGCAGACTGGTGGGACAGCAGTATCTTCAGCTCATTGCGGCGCCACCATTTTCGCAACTGCGCCAGCCGAGCTCGGTGACCAACGGAGCGGCAACGGAGCAGAACCCTTTCGCGGCTCTACCCGTGTTTCCAATTTTCCCCGCGTACAGCCCTACAACAGCTCTAACACCGCGTATCCTCGCCTCCAACTATAGACCTGCGCAGGTCCAGCAATACAGCTTGAATACTCAGACTCTGTTGCCGAAGAACTTCTTGTTTGAAATCGGTTACGTGGGAACACGTTCAGTGGACCTTATTCGGGACCGGAGCATCAACCAAGCGAATCTGGCCAGTGTTGCCGCGCCTATCCGCGGAGTGACCACCAACACGGTTGCCAATGTTCAATCGCGAGTACCGTATCAAGGCTTCTCTGCCAGCGGATTCCAAGCCGTGGAATCTGAAGGGGCGTCTTGGTACAACTCGCTGCAAACCACTTTGAACAAGCGCATGGCGAATGGATCTCAGGTCCAGGCGGCCTACACTTTCTCGCGCCTGCTCGACACCGACGGTGGCAACTCGGTCCTTACGTCGGGCGGAAACGTGGTCACGGTGGGGAACCAGAACGGACAGCATGTTCGCTACGGGCGTGCCGACTCAAACGTCGAACATCGCTTCGTCGTGAGTTATGTTTATCAGATACCGAATCCGATCAGACATAATGATGGCTTTGGCGTGCTGACGGGGGGATGGTCTGTAGCCGGAGTGACGATCATCCAGTCGGGACAGAGACTCACCCTCACTGGAACAAATGCTAACAACGTTTATGGCATTACAGCTGATAGAGCTCCACTCGCACCAAATGCAACCAATCAGCAGGTAGCGCTTCCGGGATCGACGCGTAGCAAGCTGACCCAGTTCTTCAACACGGCTGCGCTGAGCAGAACGGCGACTGGAACGCCGAAATACAACATCATCGGCGATGACGGGGTAGCGACAGACTTCGGCAACAGCGGTGTTGGTATTGTGCCTGGTCCGGGACAAGCAAATTATGACGCGTCTCTTATCAAAACCACGAGGCTTGCTTTCTTAGGCGAGGGAGGCAACATCGAATTTCGGACGGAGTTCTTCAATCTGTTCAATCATCCTCAGTTTGCGAATCCCGACATCAACCTTTCGAACGCGACGTTTGGTCAAATCACGTCTACTTCGGTGAATCCGCGAATCATTCAATTCGCTCTGAAAGCGAAGTTCTAATCACTTCGTAGCTGTTTATCGGTATCACGTGGCACCAGTAAGAGGGAATCCAATGCGTTCGATCGTCTCTATGACACTGTTGTGGCTTCTGGCGCTCAGCACACAGTCTGCAACCTGTCAGATGGACAAGCTGTCGCGAGAGGCAACTTGCCACACACTTATGCCAGCATCGACCGGCGGACCGTTTCCTCACGAATCATCGACAATGGTGATTCGTTACCTGGGCACTTCAAATTACGAGATCGACTACAAGGGCAAGGTCATCCTGTTGGATGCTTTTTATGATGGGCAGAGAGGGCCGCATACCCGTCCCATCGGGCTCAAAGCTGACGATGTAACGAGAGCGGACGCGATACTCGTGGGCCATCCACACATCGATCACATCGCCGACGCCTCCTCGATCTCAAAGCGATTAAATGTACCAATTGTGACGTCAGCGGCCGGGCGGCCGGTTCTCGAGCGAGAACAAGAGCCGGAGAAGTTGGTTCATTATGTGGGTGGCGGTGAGACGATCCCGATGGACGGCTATACCATCATGACCGCTCTGGCGGAGCATTCTGCCTTGGACCCGAAGGTCGCTGCCAAGTATGGCGAGGCTGCAATGACATCCGAAGCCCTGACGGCGGACGATATAGCCTACTTCAAACGCGCTCTCAGCTATAACCCGCCAGCCACCGATCCGACTCTCGACATTCCGAAGCATGGAACGATCGCCTATGTTCTCGTTTTCGACAATGGTTTCAAGGTGGCCTTTCGTGACAGCCCAGGGGCGGTCACGCAAGGCGAGCGCGATTTGATGCAGAAGGTGGGCGGCAGCGTTGACGTGGCGATGCTTGGTTACAACGGCTTCGGTATCAACTCAGTTGTCGATGTGACGCTCAAGTTAGCTGAAGTATACAAACCAAAGCTTTTGTTGCCGGCCCACCAAGATGCATATATCGGTGGGGTTGCGGATGTTTCGACGGCGCCTCTGTTTTTGGCACTGCGCGACAAACTGCCTCGGACACGTGGACTTGAGCCTCTTTACCGAACTCCTGTTTGCGTCAACACGAAGCGTGGAGACGTTTATTACGATCAGCTCGCTGGGACCTCGAGGTAGCTGCTGAAGCTAGCTACAGTTTCAGTGTCAGGTTAGGTCAAGCTGTGAGGCTCAAAATGGAGTTGGAGCAGAGGACTGTCCGGAAGCTGACCCTACGTATCGTACCCTTCCTCGTGCTCTGCTACATCGCAGCCTACCTGGACCGGGTCAACATCGGCTTTGCGGCGCCATCGATGAGCAAGGACCTTGGTTTTACGGCGACGGCGTATGCTTTCGGTGCCGGCGTCTTCTTCTTGACCTACTTCCTATTTGAAGTGCCTTCCAATCTTCTTCTGGAGCGCTATGGGGCACGGAAGTGGATCGCTCGCATCATGTTTACGTGGGGACTTCTCTCCGGTGGCATGGCTTTTGTTCATGGGCAGCGCAGCTTCTACTTTCTCCGGATGCTGCTTGGTCTAGCGGAGGCAGGCTTCTTCCCGGGAATCATCTTTTATCTGTCACTGTGGTTTCCATCTGTGTATCGCGCGCGGATTATGGGGCTGTTTTTGATTGCCATTCCGCTTTCGAGCGTCATCGGCGCTCCCGTCTCGGGCGTTGTTTTGAATTTGAGTGGTGTTTTGGGCCTGCATGGATGGCAGTGGCTGTTTCTATTGGAGGCTTTGCCTGCTGTTGTCCTCTCGGTGTGCGTGCTTTTTTTGTTGACTGATCGTCCGGAGCAAGCGGGCTGGCTCACCGGGGAGGAGCGCGACTGGCTGGTCACACGCCTCGATGAAGAACGGACTGCCGCGACTCCTAAGAAGCGCGCCAAGTTGATCTCTGTAATGTTCCAGCCCCAAGTTCTGCTCCTGTGCCTTGTCTACTTTGGTGCCACTGCCTGCCTTTACGGCCTCAGCTTTTATCTCCCCACGATCGTGAAGGGCTTCCGGTTGAGCGAAGTCAAATCAGGCTGTGTGATTGCGATACCCTATATTGCCGGGCTGCTTGGTATGTTGGCGTGGTCGCGCAGCTCGGATCATCACCAGGAACGAAG
Source organism: uncultured Acidobacteriaceae bacterium (assembly GCA_964246125.1). Lineage (GTDB taxonomy): Bacteria > Acidobacteriota > Terriglobia > Terriglobales > Acidobacteriaceae > Edaphobacter. Next base: position 29,143 of record CAXTPN010000003.1, on the reverse strand, counting down.
GAATCACTCTTCGATCGCGCTCCTGTTCGCGGCTGTAGGAATAGCCTCCTCTGTACTTTTCATTGGCCCTGCAGGCAAGATGGCCGCGTTTTCGCTGGCAGGCGTCGGCGTGTTTGCCTGTCTACCGTTACTTTGGACGTTGCCGACGACCACGTTGCACGGACCTGCCGCTGCTGGTGCAATTGCTTTGATCAACTCAGTTGGCAATCTTTCAGGATTTGTAGGAACCTACGCGATTGGTTGGTTGAAAGACCGAACAGGAAACTATTCAGCTGGCTTGCTGGCGGTCGCGGCCACCGGTTTCCTTGGTGCCGTGATCATAGCTCGCATGCCCGCTAAGGTTGGTGTTATCGCTCGATCGGAGTCCTAGTGGAGGGACAGATCACCGTGTTCAAAAATCTGATGTTAAAGGGGGTTCGTGTGAAGCTGGGACTGTTTGGAACGGTTGGGGTACTTTCCATATCGATGCCATCGCTTGTGCTGGCCCAGGTCAATTGCCAGAGCCTCAAGAGCATCACGTTGCCGAGTGCGCTGATTGAGTCCTCGGAGGTCGTCCCGCCGACCCCAGAGGCCGCGCCGTCCATCCCGGGTCTCGCAAAACGGCCCGCAACGCCGGCGTATTGCAGAGTGAAGGCAAACGCGACGCCAACTGCCGACTCGAAGATAGGATTCGAAGTATGGCTGCCGATCGACGGATGGAATGGAGAACTTTTGCAGGTGGGAAATGGTGGGCTTGGGGGCTCCATTGTGGAGTCCGCGATGGCTCTTGGGCTCACCCAGCATTTTGCTGTGGCAGGAACAGATGATGGCCATAAGGGTGCGGGAACGGACGGTTCCTGGGCTATCGGACACCCTGAGAAGGTTGTAGATTTTGGGTACCGCGCCGTTCACCAGACAAGCGTGGAGTCGCGCATTGTTGTGCGCGCGTTCTACGGAAGAGAACAGAAAAAGGCGTTCTTCAGTGGATGTTCCGAAGGGGGAAGAGAGGCGCTGATGGAAGCGCAGCGGTTTCCCGCTGATTTCGATGGCATCCTGTCGGGGTCTCCAGCGGCATCGTGGACAGGCCTTATGACAGGATTCGCGTGGAACGCGCAGGCACTGTTAAAGGACGCCGACAGCTACATTCCTGCGGCGAAGCGCAAGCTCATTGAAGCAGCGGCGCTCAAGGCATGCGGCAAGCAAGACGGGATCACTGATTCCTTCATCAAGAACCCGCTCTCTTGTCAGTTCGATCCAAGTGAGTTGCTCTGCGCAGGTGAGGACAAGAACTCTTGCCTAACTGCACCTCAACTCAGTGCCTTGAAGAGAATCTACTCGGGCGCACGCGATCCAGTCACGGGAGATCAGCTCTATCCCGGATATGAACCCGGTGCCGAAGGCGAGCCAGGAACGCCGGGCATTACGTTTGCGAGCTATCTGTATGGCTCACCGAACCCTCCCACGCTCAACATGCTTTTCTCCAGCGCATTTTACGGTGGCGCTGTCGCAAATGTAGCGGGATACAGCTCGCTGAACTTTGACTTCAGTAAAGATGTCGAAACAATGAGGGAAGCGGTCGGTCGCAATCTAGATGCGACGAATCCGGATCTTGAAGCTTATAAAGCGCGTGGCGGAAAACTGCTCCAGTACCACGGATGGTATGACGGTTCGCCGTCACCTCTTGCTTCAATCCAGTACTACCGAGCTGTTGAAACAAAACTCGGCGGATTGGACAAGACGCAAGACTTCTACAGACTTTATATGGCACCTGGAGTCATGCATTGCGGGCAGGGTCCCGGCCCGAATATGTTCGGCAATCTCACTGACTCTTCCGGTGTTTCAGATGCGGGTCACAACATCTTTTCCGCACTGCGGGCTTGGGTTGAGGAGGGGAGAGAGCCAAACGCCATCATCGCGACCAAGTATCAAGACGACGATGTCAACAAGGGGAAGATAATGACTCGGCCCCTATGTCCTTTTCCCCGGGTAGCCAAGTGGAACCGCAAAGGGCCAACGAGGGAAGCGACTTCTTTCAGCTGCGAACGGAAATAGTGCGTGCCAAGCGCGCGTCAGGAGGCTGCTATCGTGCCGCGTGCCAGATCTTCTTGAGCGCGGCAAGATCAAATGGTTCTGTGTCTCCACCGGCCTGATGGGCATTTGCGAGCGTTTGTGCGAGAGCTGCTCCTGGTGTAGCGGACGTTGCACTTGCCTCTTGCGTTGGTGCCTCTGGCTTCCTGGGTGAGGTGCAGTCGTTAGCCAAATCATCCATCGCAGATCTCCCCCGTGCCTTCACTTCTGCCCCGCGATATTCTACCGCCACTACTTGCAAAGATAGTTTTTGCAAGAGCGAAGGGCCACATGTCCCGCAATTAGCGGAGGACGGTTCCGGATAAGGCAGGTAGAAACAAATTGTGAGCTGCCCGAGCCTCGTTCACGATGAAGTCAGATACCGTTCTGACACGCGCCAGATCTTTCATGTCCGAATGAACAATGAGCCAAAAGGCACGGGTCAGCGAGATGGCTTCCGGGAGAATCTGCTGCAAACGGTGCTCTTTCGCCGCCATGAAGTGAGGAAGAACGCATAGTCCCGCCCCTGACACCGTTGCTTGAAATTGAGCGATCAAATTAGAGCTTGTGAATGTAGCATTGAGGTCTCGCGAAATGAGAGCGAGATAATCCAGCTCTTTGGTGTAGATAAGGTCATCAATGTAACCAATGAAACGATGCTGCTGGAGACTTTTCTGATCGATGATAGCCGGAAACTGCGTGAGATATCGTTTGGACGCGAACAGACCAAGCGTGTAGTCAGTGAGTTTACGAGCATGAAGCCTTCCTTCCGTCGGAGGCGAGAGGCCAATGGCGATGTCGGCTTCGCGTTTGGAAAGACTGAACAGACGAGGCAACGTAACAAGTTGCAAAAACAGATTGGGGTGCTGATCGCGAAGCGCGGGCAGGCGAGGAGCGAGGAAGGCCGTACCGAAGCCGTCCGTCGCGCCCACTCTTACAGTGCCGGCAACGCTGAGTCGCGAACCACCGACTTCGGTGACCATGCTCATGGCGACGGCCTCCATCTGCTGTGCGAGTTCTAGGAGTCGTTCACCGTGCACGGTGAGCGAGTAGCCCTGCGCACGCCGGTCAAATAGACGAGCTTGCAGAGACTTTTCCAGCCGTTGAATGCGCCGACCGAGCGTTGAGTGGTCGACTCCAAGTTGGCGGGCAGCGACAGTTAGTCGTCCTGTCCTTACGACGGCCAAGAACGATTGCAAATTCGCCCAATCAAAGTCGTCTGAGTATGTGTATTTATGCACAGCGCCTGGGATAATTCTAGCATTGCCGTGCGTTGTTTCGCGGGTCTATTCTCGTGAAAGATAACGTCTTGGGAGATTGCATGAAAGAGCTCACACACTTCGTCGGCGGACAACACGTAAAGGGAACATCCGGACGGTTCGCTGATGTTTTCGACCCGAACACCGGCAAAGTACAGGCAAAGGTCCCGCTTGCATCCCGCTCCGAAGTTGAAGCAGCCGTCGCTAGTGCTGCAGCAGCCCAGCCGGCCTGGGCAGCGCAGAATCCCCAACGGCGAGCGCGCGTCTTCATGAAGTTTGTGGAACTGGTGAACTCGAACATGCCCGAGTTGGCTCGGATGCTTTCGCTGGAGCACGGCAAAACCCTAAGCGACGCACAAGGTGATATTCAGCGAGGGCTCGAGGTGTCGGAGTTCGTGATCGGGATTCCACACTTGCTGAAAGGCGAGTACAGCAACGGCGTGGGTACCGGGATCGCGGTCTACTCTATGCGCGAGCCTCTTGGGGTGGTTGCTGGCATTACACCCTTCAATTTCCCGGCGATGATTCCTCTGTGGAAGGCCTCGCCCGCGATTGCTTCCGGAAACGCGTTCATCCTCAAACCTTCGGAAAGAGATCCATCGGTGCCTCTACGGCTGGCGGAACTTTTCATCGAGGCAGGTTTGCCTCCGGGTATCTTTAATGTCATAAATGGGGACAAGGAAGCGGTTGACGCGATCCTGCTCGACCCCACTATTAAAGCGGTCGGCTTTGTCGGCTCGACCCCCATCGCCAAGTACATCTACAGCACCGCGACTTCAGAAGGAAAGCGGGCGCAATGTTTCGGCGGTGCAAAGAATCACATGGTCATCCTGCCAGACGCTGACCTTGATCAGGTAGCAGATTCATTGATCGGTGCCGCGTTCGGATCGGCCGGCGAGCGTTGCATGGCGATCTCGGTCGCAGTGCCGGTCGGCAAAGAAACAGGCGATGCGCTTGTACAAAAACTGAAATTACGAATGAAGTCTCTAAAGGTTGGGATATCAACAGACCCGGACGCGGACTTCGGACCCCTAGTGACTGCAGAAGCACTGAACCGTGTGAAGGGCTATGTGGCGCTAGGCGTTGAAGAGGGCGCTGAACTTGTGGAAGATGGTAGGTCCTTTACGCTGGCAGGCCATGAAGAAGGGTTTTTCATGGGAGCTTGCTTGTTCGATCATGTGACTCCTGCCATGAGGATCTATAAGGAAGAAATATTCGGCCCCGTTTTGATTGTCGTTCGCGCCGACACCGCTGAAGAGGCGCTTCGCTTACCGTCCGAACACGAGTACGGTAACGGCGTGTCCATTTATACCAACGACGGTCAAGCGGCAGAGGCTTTCGTGTCTAAGGTCAACGTGGGTATGGTGGGTGTCAATGTCCCTATACCCGTCCCTATCGCCTACTACACGTTCGGTGGCTGGAAGCAGTCGGGGTTTGGAGATCTGAACCAGCATGGCAAAGACGGAATCCTCTTTTACACCAAAACCAAGACCGTGACATCTCGGTGGCCGGGCGGGGCTCGTGAAAAATCAAGTTTTGTCATACCGACGATGAGTTAAAAACAACTCGATTCGCAACGTAGTTCCCAAGAAACCCGGACCTCAAGACAATGGTAAATTCACCAGAAACGCGACCCTTCGACCTCAGCTCCGAACAGCGCGAGATCAGCGAGATGGCGCATGATTTCGCTGCCAAAGAGATGGCGCCATTTGCTTTGGAATGGGATTCCCAAAAGCATTTCCCGCTCGAAGTCATACGACGTACGGCGGGTTTGGGCATGGGCGGTATTTACGTCCGAGAAGATGTTGGCGGCAGCGGGCTATCTCGCCTTGATGCGACGCTGATTTTTGAAGGACTCTCTACAGGCTGTCCTTCGACAGCTGCGTATATTTCGATTCACAATATGGTCGCGTGGATGTTCGACACCTACGGAGACGACCAGCAGCGCCGGGCCTGGCTACCTGGGCTTTGCAGTATGGAGACGCTTGGCGGTTATGCTCTCACGGAACCGGGCGCTGGATCCGATGCAGCAGCTTTGTCAACGAAAGCCGTTCGCGATGGGCAGGACTACCTACTCACCGGTGTGAAGCAGTTCATCTCTGGGGGTGGAACCGAAAAGAATGTCTACATCGTGATGGCTCGAACGGGCGATCCGGGAGCCCGCGGCATCTCCGCCTTCATCGTTCCCGACGGGACGCCTGGTCTCTCGTTTGGTCCTAACGAAAAGAAGATGGGTTGGAACACCCAGCCGACCCGGCAGCTGATTCTTGAAGAGGCACGGATTCCGTCCGCGAACCTGCTCGGAAGCGAAGGCCAGGGATTCAAGATCGCCATGTCCGGCCTCGACGGAGGGCGGCTGAACATCGCTGCGTGTTCAATCGGAGGAGCCTCGGAAGCGCTCAATAGGACCCGACGATATCTGCTTCAGCGACAGGCGTTCGGCAAACGGTTGGGAGATTTTCAAGCGCTTCAGTTCCGGCTCGCAGACATGGCGACCGATTTGGAAGTTGCGCGGACAATGCTGTGGCGCGCGGCCTCGGCACTCGATGCGAAAGCTGCAAACGCCACAACGCTTTGTGCCATGGCGAAGCTTTTCGCCACCGATGCTGGCTTTCGTGTCGCGAATGATGCGCTTCAACTGCATGGCGGTTATGGCTACCTGTCTGAGTATGGAATCGAGAAAATTGTTCGAGACCTTCGTGTTCACCAAATTCTTGAAGGGACGAACGAAATCATGCGTGTGATTATCGCTCGCAGCCTCCTGGAGAGCGCCTCATGAGCGACGTTCTCTTGAGACAAGAGGGTGCATGTGGACGCATCACGCTGAAACGGCCGCAGGCTATGAACGCTCTGACGTTAGAGATGGTCAAGGTGGTCTATCAGGCACTGTGTGACTGGAAAAGCGATCCCAAGGTTCAGTTCGTCTTGCTTGATGGCGCTGGCGAGCGTGGGCTGTGCGCGGGTGGCGATATCAGGGCGCTTTATCAACATGCTGTAACTGAAGATTTGCCCGCTGCTGCCAACTTTTTCCGCGAGGAATATCGACTCAATCTCCTCATCGCCAGGTATCCGAAGCCATACGTTGCTCTCATGGACGGCATCGTGATGGGGGGTGGCATCGGATTATCCGCTCATGGGACAAACCGCGTAGTTACTGAGCGAACAGCGGTGGCCATGCCGGAAACGAGCATAGGGTTCATTCCTGATGTCGGCGGCACTTACCTGCTCGGCAACGCGCCGGATGAGTTTGGGACTTATGTGGCCTTGACGGGTGGCCGCATCGGCGCGGCCGACGCTATCCTTTGTGGCTTGGCTGATATCTTTGTGCGGGCAGAGCGCCTCTCGGAATTAACGGAAAACCTAGCTGCATGTGCCACGAGAATGGAAGTGAGTGCGTGCTTGCGCGCGTTTGCTGAGACTCCTCCTGCCGGTAAGTTGGAATCCAGCCGGGTGTGGATCGACGAATGCTTTTGTGCGAACTCCGTCGAGGAGATTTTGGCAGCACTGGATGCTTCATCTGAGGGGGACGCACGATCAGCAGCGACCGACATCAGGCGTAACTCTCCTACTTCACTTAAAGTGACCCTCAGGGCTTTGAGGAGAGCAAGGCAACTCCGGGACCTCGCTTCCTGTCTGCAACAGGAATATTCAGCTGGTATGCATTGCATTCGCGAAGGCGACTTCGTTGAAGGCGTCCGCGCCGCGGTTATCGACAAAGACCGCAAACCGATTTGGAAACCGAACACGGTTGCTGACGTCTCTGTCGAGCGGGTCGATTCATTTTTCACCGAGGCTGGAATACCTGCCGTAGCTGAGAGCGACTGGTTTGCGTGAAGGAGCGAGACACATTGCCTACGATAGGGTTTCTTGGACTTGGGAATATGGGCGGACCGATGGCGGCGAATCTTGCCGGCGCTGGCTACCATGTGCGCGGCTTCGATCTGGCTGCGAGTGCGCTTGAGGAGGCAAGGCGGGCAGGCGTTGAGATCGTCTCGGCTGCGGAGCAAGTGGCAGCGGGAGCGGAGTTCGTCGTAACGATGTTACCGAGCGGACGGCATGTTCTCGATGTTTACAAAAATTCTGTACTGACTAGTGCAGGAGCCGGCACTACCTTTATCGACTGCTCCACCATCGACGTTGCAAGCGCGCGGCAGGCACATCAACTGGCAGAGAATCGGGGAATGCGCGCCCTGGATGCGCCCGTCTCGGGAGGTACTGCGGGGGCGGCGGCAGGAACCTTGACATTCATGGTTGGCGGCTCCGCTGCTGTTGTCGAACAAGCGACTCCGATCCTGTCGGTAATGGGCAAGAAGATCGTTCACTGCGGAATCCCCGGCACAGGGCAAGCCGCGAAGGTCTGCAACAATCTTGTCCTTGGATCTTCCATGATCGCCACAAGCGAAGCGTTCGTTCTAGGACATGCGCTCGGAATCACCGAGCAGGCTCTGTTTGATGTAATGTCCACGTCCTCAGCTCAGTGCTGGTCCATTAACACCTATTGTCCAGTACCCGGACCGGTGCCTTCCAGTCCTGCGAACCGTGACTATGTACCAGGGTTTTCTGCAAAGTTGATGCTCAAAGATCTCGATCTGGCCCGCGAAGCCGCCGGTTCCATAAACGTGAGCCTTCCACTTAGCAGTCATGCACGCGATCTCTACGAGGCTTATGACAGCGCTGGCTTCGGGGACACAGACTTTTCAGGAATCATTAACTACATACGTTCGGAGGGGTAGATGCTAGAGACAACGGGCGGAGCTTACGAAGCAATCATGGTTGAAAGGGTGGGGCGTGTTGCGGTACTTCGTCTGAACCGGCCCAAAGCGCTGAATGCTCTCAACCGACTCATTATGGTAGAGGTGGTTGCGGCTCTCGAGTCCTTTGATAGAGATCCCGATATCGGTTGTGTTGTTTTGACTGGATCGGAAAAGGCATTTGCGGCGGGCGCGGACATCAAGGAAATGCAAAAGCAGGGGTTCATTGATGTCTATTTGTCTGACTGGTTCGCCGGTTGGGACGCTCTAGGCAGGATACGCAAGCCAATCATTGCCGCGGTCTCCGGCTTTGCCTTGGGCGGCGGCTGTGAGCTTGCGATGGCGTGCGACTTCGTTATCGCTGCAGCGAATGCAAAGTTCGGCCAGCCAGAAATCAAACTGGGAGTGATTCCTGGCATTGGTGGTTCACAACGTCTGACTCTGGCGATCGGCAAGTCCAAAGCAATGGAAATGTGCCTGACAGGCCGGATGATGAACGCGACCGAGGCGGAACAGGCAGGGTTGGTGGCGAGAGTCGTGCCCACAGAAGACTTGATGACGAACGCACTCGCGACGGCAGAAACAATCTCCAAGATGTCGCTCCCTGCCGTAATGATGACGAAAGAAGCTATTAACCGGTCGTTTGAGATCAGCTTGTCAGAGGGAATCCGGTTTGAGCGTAGAGTCTTCCACTCGACGTTCGCAACGCAAGACCAAGCGGAGGGAATGGATGCCTTCGTTGAGAAGCGGGAGGCCGTCTTCTCGCATCGATAGTCTGCAACGCTGATGTGCGGTCTCTAACGATCTTAACTGCTACTGGGTTTTGATTGAGTTTCGTGCAGCGGGTATTGCTTTTGCAGGGGACGCCCATCAGGGGCCGGCTTTCAGCCGCAACCACCAGTTAAAGTGGCCTAGTACGCCAAGAGCTCCCTGGCGATCACAAGAATTTTGTCGGTTGTGGGAAGGTGAGCCTTTTCTAAATTGGGTGCGAAAGGAACCGGCGTGTCCTCACCTGCCAAGAGGCGAACCGGTGCATCCAGTTCATCGAAGCAGCTCTCGATGATCTCGGAAACAATCGTATTTCCAAAGCACCCAGTACGCGGTGCTTCGCATGTAACTAGCACCTTGTTGGTCTTTTTCGTCGTCTCTCTAATTGCTTCCTTGTCGAAAGGCACGAGACTGCGAAGATCAATAACCTCAACAGAGACACCATCTTCTTTCTCCAGCTGAAGAGCGGCCTCTAAGGCTCGATGGACCTGAGAACCATAGCTGATGATCGAAAGATCTGTCCCAGCTCTTACAACCCGCGCCTTGCCAATCGGCACCACATAATCTTCCTCAGGTACTGGCAGGTCCAACTCTCTAGGAAGAGAAGCGGGTCGCGGGCGATAGATGTGTTTGTATTCGAGAAAGATAACCGGATTCCCATCGCGGATGGCTGCCTTGAGCAGTCCTTTCGCATCAAAGGCGGTTGCGGGAGCCACGACCTTCAGGCCAGGTGTCGACGCGTACCAGGACTCAGGATTGACAGAGTGGTAAATAGACGTGTTCGGTGCCCAACCGGAGGGCATCCGGAAAACAACAGGCAAAGGGCCGAGTCCTCGCGCGGTTTCGGTCGCCGCGTAATTGACCAACATTTTGAACGCTTCTGAGGAGAAATCCGCGTACTGAAACTCAACGACTGCTCGAAGTCCAGCCATGACAGCGCCAATAGCTAAACCGGTAAAGCCGGCCTCCGCAAGGGGAGCGTCGACGACTCGTCTTTGCTCGAAGGTCTCTTTGGTGTTCCAGACACGCGACCAATCGAGGCCGTCGTATTTTTTTGAAAGGCCTTCAGTGATTTTAAAGGCCCCATCGGAGATGCCAATGTCTTCGCCGATTAGAAAGAGATTAGGGTCTCGCGTGAGTTCTTCGTCCAACGCGTCATGGATCGCTTGGTGGTAGGTAATGTGCCGGCCACTTTCACTCGGCTCGAGCATTGCGAGCCCGTGAATTTGGCTGGGTACGAATACACGATGGGTGAGATTGTCGCCCGAGGGGGCAGGAGATGCCTCGACCGCCAAGGCAGCCTCTAAAATCTCGCTCTTAATGCGGTGATCGATCTCGAGAAGCTCCGACTCGTTGACCACTCCACTGGCGAGGAGGCGTGACGTGAAAGTTGTGATCGGGTCTTTTTCTTTCCAGATCGCCAGTTGCGCCGCCGGCACGTAGCGACTGAAGGGATCTGCGAGAGAGTGACCGTCCATACGCATCGTGATCGTCTCGATGATCGTCATCTTCCGTTCGGTTCGAGCTCGTTCGAGTGCGACTGACACGCATTCGTTGACAGCGAGTACGTCAGTTCCGTCCACCACGATGCCTTGGACATCCGGACCATAAGCCAAAGCACGCATCGCCAATGTCGGAGTGGCAAATTGTTGCCTGCTCGGTGTTCCGAAAGCCCACTGATTGTTCTCAATAACAACGACAAGTGGCAAGCGAAGCACTGATGCGATATTCAATGCCTCATGAAAGTCGCCCGCGCTAGTTGAGCCGTCTCCAATGAACGCAAGGGCAGCTTTGTTCGTCTTTTTGTATACCTCTTGGAACGCACAACCAGTTGCCGTGCAGACGAGCGTTGCGAGATGACTCACGAGACCAGCCAAATAGTGTGGTCGCGATCCCAGATGCAGGCTTCCGTCCCATCCTTGCGTCACGCCATCTATCCTTCCGCAGGACTGGCCGAGAACCGCTTCGATGGAGATTCCCTTGATCAGGAAAGCCGCAAGGTCCCTGATGGCGGTTGTGACCCATTCGTCCTGCTTCAAGGCAAGGGCGGCGCCTACCGCAGAAGCCTCATTCCCGATGCAGCGAAGCATCTTGCCGAATGCAAGTCCCTTCCGGGATAGCTTCACCATCTCGCTATCAACGCCACGCGTCAGGACCTGCCAGTAATAGAACTCCAGCAGGGACTTCTTCGGATAGCACTCCAGTGCTTTCGTATCTCTCCAGTGATAGCCATTTGCAGATATATGCAAGCTCCGACCCGGCAGGTCGCGCAGGTAGTCGAGGGAGCAGAGGTCTGTAAAATTCATGCTGCCACCGCGCAGATGAGTGATGCTGCCGAGATCGGGAAGGAGTGTGCTGTTCAGAGGCGCCACGTGGGTGTCTTTCGCAAGAAATAAGCTGGAAGCAATGTCACAGTATGCCGATACGAAAGTGACTGTCTACGCATCGCGCAATCCATTGAGCAAGTTGCGTCGAGCCAGGCACCCGCTTCACAGATGTATATTTCAGAAGGGTTAAACGTCACCCGCAGGGGGCGACATCAACAAGTTCTCAACAAAGATTGCAGGATCCCTGAAGCGACCCGCCAGATGGGATCACGCAAAAACTTATCGCGGCACCAACAGGAATTGGCCCTGCAGGTGCGTAAGCCTTTGGCTCGAAGGACATGATTCTTTGAGACGAAGAGCGTTTGCAACATCCCAGTTGAGAATGGATGTCAGCTCAATTTTCGAGATTCACTCTCTGCCACTTTGACCGAGATCTCTTTAGCGGTTTGCATCACCTGCGAGATCACTGCGTCCTCATCTTTTGGCTTTGGTATGCCAGTCGCGCTCACTGCAGCCAAGACATTGCCTGAGGCGTCAAACACGGGCGCCGCCGCGGCCCAGACATTAAGAAATAGATCGCCATCGCTGATCGCGTATCCATTTTTTCGCACGACCGCGAGGTCCTTAGAAAGCTGCTCGATCTGAATGTTTGTTCTGCTCGCTGGCAGGGCCTTTGTATTGGGATTGAGTAGATCGCTCAACTGATCTGCGGGTAGGTGCGCGAGGAGAACTCTTCCCAAAGCGGTCGTATGGGCGGGATATCGGACACCGATATCCATGTCTATCCTTGCCAAGCTCGGCTGTTCGACTTTGTCAACGATCATCACTAGACCACGATCTAAAACCCCGACAAGTCCAGAGAATGTGGAGTGAGCGACAAGCCGATGCAACGCAGGCTCCGCGGCTTTTCGAAGACCCATTTCGCGCAGGGCCCCGTGCGCCAAGGCGATTACTTTCAAACTAATCTCATAGCGTCCACGCTGCGCATTGCGTTTGATGTAGGCCGAACGTTCCAAGCGACTGAGGATATACGAGGCGGTGCTCGTCGCGATGTTTAGGCGCCTGCTAATTTCTCCGTTCGTCAGACCCCCGGGCTTTTGCGCAATGAGCTCTAAGATCGCTAACGCACGGAGAAGTGAGGTGGAGTCTGTAGGGGGTGTTTGTGCCTTGCCGGCGCGCTCCGTCTGTTTTTGTAAGCTGCTCGCCATCGGTTTCCGTACCATTTGCACCTCAGGTTCGTGACCGCGGATCGTGTCCCCTAGGCACGGTGAGAATCATATGGGCGCTCTCTAGCGGCGGTCACGCTGGTCCGCATTAGGTTGAGGAATTATAAGCCTAGCGTCAAGGTGTGCGGCCTGTACGACCAGCACGCGGGTAGCCGGGTGCCGCGCGCATTCGTCGACTGGGCGAGATGGGACGACACGAAATCGCGATTCTGTTGCTCAACTAATGGAGGATAACGTTGACACTGACCATTGCATTGGCGCACCTTTCGTAGTGCCAGAAAAGCGACGAAGAATGAGCGTGCCCGAAGTGCTGACCGATGATCTGCACTGGCCTCAATCGCAGAGTTGAGAGCAGCTTCGAGAAAGTGAAGGCAAGGGATACGATGGCTGAACAAGTTGGTCGAAGTGAGATTTCTGAGTCCCAAGCGATGATCGCTCTCAGGGCCGTCTTCGCCGACCGCGTAACGACAGCTCAAAGTCAACGCGAGCACCACAGCAGCGGTGAATCACACCATGCCCCCGCGTTGCCTGATATCGTCTGCTTTCCCATTTCTACCGAAGAGGTGAGCAAGGCCCTCAAGATCAGTAAAGAGTTCAACATTCCAGTCATACCATTCGGCGCAGGAACCTCTGTCGAAGGGCAGATCAGCGCCATTCATGGTGGCCTGACGATCGATTTGAGGGAGATGAATAAGGTTCTTCGTATAAGTTCAGAAGATCGAGACGTGACGGTGCAGGCGGGAGTGACCCGACTGCAACTCGTCAAGGCGCTAAAGAACACCGGCCTGACGTTTTTTGTCGATCCAGGGGCAGACGCGACGATTGGTGGGATGACTGCAACTCGCGCCTCGGGTACGACCGCAGTAAGGTATGGGACCATGCGAGAAAATGTTCTCGCTCTGACCGTCGTCTTGGCAGACGGCTTGGTCATCAAAACTGGCAGTAGAGCTAGAAAATCATCTTCCGGATATGACCTCACACATTTGTTTGTTGGCTCAGAGGGGACGCTCGGAGTCATCACCGAGGTCACTCTGCGTTTGCACAGTTTGCCAGAGGCGGTCGCCGCGGCCGTCTGTGCCTTTCCGACCATAGATGCTGCTATCCGTACAGCCATCGAGTGCATTCAACTCGGGATCGCCGTTGCGCGAATCGAATTCCTCGATGATAAGCAGATTGATGCCGTGAATAGGTTTTCAGGCACGACGCTCCCGCTTTTGCCGACACTATTTTTTGAGTTCCACGGCATGAACGACCGTGATGTTTCGGATCAGTCTTTAGCTGTTCAGGCGATCGCGGAGGATCATCAAGGACTTGGCTTTGAGTGGAAGAAGAGTCAGGCCGAGAGGGATGTGCTTTGGAAGGCTCGACATGACGCCTATTATGCCTCGCTCGCGCTGGTCCCGGATGCCAAGATTCTTACCACAGACGTTTGTGTGCCGATCTCGCGGCTCGCAGATTGCATCGCCTCTGCCAAGCTTGAACTGGACAATGTTTCCTTCCCCGGGACAATTCTTGGTCACGTCGGTGATGGAAACTTTCATGTTCTCTGTGTCCTTGATCCACAGCAGCCGGGACAGTTCGCGGAAGCAATGGCCTACGCTGAACGACTTGTAGGATTGGCCCTCGACATGGAAGGTACATGCACCGGGGAACACGGGATCGGCTATGGCAAGCTGAAGCACCTTCAGCGGGAACATGGCGAAGCGCTCACGGTTCTTCGCACACTCAAAGAAGCGCTTGATCCGGAAAACCGCATGAATCCAGGGAAAATGATCCCCGCAGTGGCTTGAACGGCAAGGGACAACGAATAAGGCGATTGCGCAACGCTGTTGTCAGTATCGCAGGGGTGAAGAGATGTCTGAGTTGAATGAGTCGAAATCGGCGGGCAGACTATTTCGGCAAGCAGTAACGGATGAACGCCCACTTCAGATCATGGGCGCAATTAATGCCTATACAGCGCGGATGGCTGAAGCGATCGGATACAGGGCTTTGTACTTGTCTGGTGGTGGTTTGGCGGCAAACTCACTTGGGGTTCCCGACCTAGGGATCAGCACCATGGAAGACGTGTTGACGGATGTCCGCCGCATAACCGATGTGACGACTGCCCCACTGCTCGTTGACATCGACACTGGGTGGGGAGGGGCGTTCAATATCGCGCGAACAGTCCGACACATGATCAAAGCAGGGGCCGGCGCGGTGCATATGGAAGATCAGGTCGGAACCAAGCGTTGTGGTCATCGACCTGGCAAGGAACTCGTGTCCACGAGCGAAATGGTCGACCGAGTCAAAGCGGCCGTGGACGCTCGAACCGATTCAGAATTCGTCATTATGGCACGAACGGATGCCTTGGCCAACGAAGGTCTCTCATCAGCAATCGACCGAGCGTCAGCATATGTTGCGGCCGGAGCCGACATGATCTTTGCGGAAGCGGTTACTGAGGCAAGCATGTATGCCGACTTCAAAAGGGCGACGGGGGTTCCCGTGCTGGCGAACGTCACGGAATTTGGTCACTCGCCGTTGTTCACCAGGGAGGAACTGGGCGCTGTCGACGTCGATATGGTGCTCTATTGCTGTGCTGCGTATCGAGCCATGAACGCAGCTGCGCTAAATGTCTACAAGACCATCCGCAGCGAAGGCACACAGCGAAGTTTGATCCCTGAGATGCAAACGCGCATGGAGTTGTATCAGTTTTTGGATTACCACGCCTACGAAGACAAGCTGGACCAACTGTTTGCGGCACAGGAGAAGGAGAAGTAATGAACGAAACACTTCCGGTCGAAGCAACTCAAGTGCCTGCATTCAAACCGAAGAAATCAGTCGCGCTGTCCGGAACGCCAGCGGGGAACACCGCACTGTGTACGGTTGGAAAAAACGGCAATGATCTCCATTATCGCGGCTACGACATAGCCGACCTGGCAGTTGGAAGTGGATACGAAGAGGTGGCGTATTTACTCATTCATGGAAAGTTGCCGAACGAAGCTGAACTCAAAGCCTACCGACAAAAGCTCGTGACACTGCGAGGGTTGCCTGCGAGCGTTATGTCGGGTTTGGAGCTGTTGCCGGCGGCGACTCATCCCATGGACGTTCTGAGAACGTATGTGTCTCTGCTAGGCTGCTCGCTGCCCGAAAAGGACAAACACGGAGCCGCCGATGCGCGCGACATCGCAGATTCACTAATCGCCTCTTTGGGTTCGGCTTTGCTCTACTGGTATCACTTCACTCGACACGGACGAAGGATATGCGTCGAGACAGAAGATGATTCGATCGCAGGACACTTCCTTCATCTGCTGCACGGCAAGCAGCCTTCGGTGGAGTGGCTAGCCGCAATGGAGACATCGCTTATTTTGTATGCAGAGCACGAGTTCAACGCCTCCACCTTCACTGCGCGTGTCATCGCGGGCACGGGTTCCGATATGTACTCGGCCGTCGCTGGTGCAATTGGGGCCCTGAAGGGACCAAAGCATGGTGGCGCAAATGAAGTCGCTCTCGAAATTCAGAGTCAGTACGCATCGCCTGTTGAAGCAGAAGCCGACATTCGGAAGCGAGTCGAAGCACGCGAGGTAATTATCGGATTCGGCCACCCCGTCTACACAGTCAGCGATCCTCGAAACAAAATTATCAAGAAGGTTGCGTTTGACCTCTCAGAGGCAGCTGGAAATCGAGCGCTTTACCAGGTGGCCGAGAGAGTCGAAGCCGTGATGTGGGACGCAAAGAAGATGTTTCCAAATCTGGACTGGTTCAGCGCGGTGTCCTTCCATAGGATGCAGGTCCCAACGGCCCTGTTCACACCGCTCTTCGTGATCGCTCGGACTGCAGGATGGACCGCCCACGTGATCGAGCAGCGCCAGGACGGCAAGATCATTAGGCCGTCCGCCAACTACACCGGTCCCGCCGACCAGTTATTCATCCCGCTAACCGACCGCAAGTAACATGGAGGTAATTTGTCTTCTTTTGTAGACGTCGCGCGACCAGTTGCAGATGAGGTCCTGACCGACATTGTCGACTATGTATTTAACTATGAGATCACCAGCGATCTCGCGTACGAGACGGCGCGCCTGTGCCTTATCGATACTCTCGGTTGCGGCTTGGAGGCCCTTGGTTATCCAGCCTGTACCAAGCTTCTAGGCCCGTTGGTTCCCGGTCTCGTGGCACCAGCCGGCGCTCGGGTGCCCGGCACAAGCTACGAGCTGGATCCAGTCCAGGCCGCTTTCAACATCGGCACCATGATTCGCTGGCTCGATTACAACGACACGTGGTTAGCGGCTGAATGGGGACATCCTTCAGACAATCTTGGTGCCATTCTTGCGGTGGCCGATTGGCTTTCCAGATCGGCAACGCTTGCAGGCGGCGAAACACTGACGATGCGTAGCGTTTTGACCGCGATGATCAAGGCGCACGAGATTCAAGGATGCATCGCCCTGGAAAACTCCTTTAATAGAGTTGGGCTGGACCACGTTCTGCTTGTGAAAGTCGCTTCAACGGCCGTGGTAAGCCAGTTGCTAGGTCTCACTCAGGAACAGGCGGTCAATGCGCTCTCGTTGGCCTGGGTGGACGGTCAAAGTCTCAGAACCTACCGGCATGCCCCCAACACCGGATCAAGAAAAAGTTGGGCTGCTGGTGATGCGACCAGTCGAGCCGTACGTCTGGCGCTGATCGCCAAAACTGGCGAGATGGGCTATCCGTCGGTTCTTACGGCCAAAGTCTGGGGCTTCTACGATGTTTTATTTCGTGGTAAGCCTTTCGTATTTCAGAGGAAGTACGGATCGTATGTCATGGAAAACATTCTGTTCAAGATCAGTTACCCAGCCGAATTTCATTCTCAGACTGCGATCGAGGCCGCCATGCGGCTCCAAAAGCGGATGAAATCAACTGGTCTTACTTCCGAACAGATCGAAAGCGTCACGATCCGAACCCATGAGGCTTGTATACGCATCATCGACAAGAAGGGCCCGCTGGGAAACCCAGCCGACAGAGATCATTGCATCCAGTACATGGTGGCTGTTCCGCTGATCTTTGGGCGTCTGACTGCCGAGGATTATGAGGATGAGGTGGCATCGGACAATCGAATCGATGCGCTACGAGAAAAGATCGTCTGTCTGGAAGAACCGAAGTTTACCGTGGATTATCACGATCCGAACAAGCGCTCCATCGCGAACTCGCTGCGTATCCAATTCACGGAAGGTTCAGTCCTTGAAGAGACCGTGGAGTATCCGATCGGTCACAAGAGGCGTCGACACGATGGAATCCCGCTCCTACAAGCTAAGTTTGAGAAGAACCTCGCTCGTAGGTTTGATGAACCCCAGCGACGAAAAATCCTGGAAAGCTCCTCAAATCTGGGTTCCCTTGGCGCAATGCCGGTATGCGAGTACGTCGATCTATATGTCGCAGAACTTCGCTGAAGTGGAACACGCTCCCCGGCCCCTGGTCCGAATCCCAGGCAGTTGTGAGAAAGGCAAGAGATGCGGATACTGACATTGGTACGTCAAGTCCCTGACGCGGAAGAAAGCATCAGGATTCGAGAGGGCCAGGTGGACCTCAGTTCCACCAAGCTTGTAGTGGACACCATGGACGAGTATGGAGTCGAAGCGGCTTTGCGGCTGCGCGAGGCCGGTGGCGACACGGAGGTCGTGGTACTGGGGGTTGGGCCGGCGAGAACTGAGGAAGCGCTCCGCACCGCGTTAGCCATAGGAGCCGATCGCGCCATCCTCGTGGAGACCGTTGAACAGCTTGACGTGATTGCGGTGAGCGGCGTTATCGCGGAGGTCGCAAGAAAAGAGGCGGTCGATCTTATCCTCTGCGGCGGGCAACAGGCAGATTGGGACAGCCAGGGCCTCGGCCCGGCTATTGCAGAGCGCTTGCAATGGCCCATAGCAGCGTGGACGACGAGTCTTGAGTTGAGTGCTGGTCAGCTCATCGGAACGCACGATGCGGACGAAGGCTCGGAATCCTATACCGTACCTCTGCCGGCCGTCGTGACGACACAACAAGGCCTGAATGAGCCGCGTTACCCCACTCTTCCGAACATCATGAAAGCGAAAAGAAAAGAGCTTCGGCGCGAAGCACTTGACGGCTTTTCGATTGCAGCGAGGCTGAAAGTTATCAGCTCAGAGGTGCAAATCAAAAGCAGGCTGGGCAAGATACTTGATGGTTCGAACGCAACAGGAGCTGCGTCGGAGTTGGTGGATTTGCTCAGACATGAAGCGAAGGTGATTGCATGATTCTCCTGGTGGTCGAACACTATAACGGCAACGTGCGAAAGAGCACGTACGAGATGACAACAGCTGCGAGGGAACTGGGCCGGGACGGTCCTCTTGCCTGCCTGATCCTTGGTTCCGATGTCGCTCGGATCGCGGAAGAGGTGGCCCTCCTCGCCGACCAGGTGCTGGTGGCCGACTCACCTGCTTTGGCTCAACTCAGCCCTGAGGTCTGGGCTGTCGCGATCGCGCAGATCGCCAGCGAAGGAGAAGCCCACACGATCCTTATCGGCGGAAGTCGCAGCGGTCGCGAATACAGCGCACGCGTCGCTGTGAAACTTGATGCTCCGCTTATCGAAGATGCGATCAGCCTGAAGTCAACGGGCGAAGTGCTGGAGGCAGAGCACTACACATTTCTCGCTCGCGTAACGGAACGAGTCCAGTCGCTGGCCCCTACGGTCGTTGTCTCCATTAAGCCCGGCGCTTTCGCCGCAGCGAAGCCGCGGTCTCAGGCGGGAGAGCAGTTTGATGTCGATATAGAGATTCCGACCCCAAAGCTTGTCAGTACATCAACAACCACAACGAAGAGTACGCGTGTCGCCCTTGCGGATGCGGACATTGTCGTGTCTGGGGGCAGAGGAGTTGGGTCCGCTGAGGCGTTTACCACTCTTGTCGAAGGTTTGGCAGATCGGTTAGGCGCCGCGGTGGGAGCAACCCGGGCTATCGTGGATGCCGGTTGGCGCCCATACGCCGAGCAGGTCGGACAAACAGGCAAGACTGTTCAGCCGAAGGTCTACGTCGCTATCGGCATATCCGGGGCTGTGCAGCATCTGTCAGGAATGAACAAGAGCAAAGTCATCGTTGCCATCAACAAGGACAAGGAAGCGCCCATTTTCAGCATCGCTGACTATGGAATCGTTGGGGATGTCAAGGACATCGTTCCTGCAATCATCGAAAAGCTGAAGTCGTAGGAACGGGTCTGGGCGAATGCTTTCACCGCTAAACAAGGTAGCCTTTCTCATTTTCGCCCTGGTGACCGTTTCCTTCGGGCTGCATGGATTTCTGCGGCTGTACAGGCGAGTGCGTCGCGGATCAGACGACACCGAACTCCGTTGGAATGACCTTGCGCGCAGGATCGTTTACGCAACTACGACCACTTTGCTTCAGAACCGCACCTTCCGCAAGAGACCTTGGGTCAGCTTCTTCCACGCGTTCATCTTTTATGGTTTCGTCTATTACCTGGTAGTCAATTTGATTGACGGACTGGAGGGCTTTTATCGCGTAGGCATCTCGTCAACGACGGTTCCAGGCAAAATCTTCAACCTGACCGCGGATGTTTTGAGCGCCCTCGTCCTCCTTGGGGTAGTGGCACTAGTGATGCGGCGATTTCTGCTTCCCAGCCGGCGGGACTTCACTTTCAACGATCGAACTCTTCTCCACGAGAGTCTCGATCGCAGCTTCGTGACTCGGGATTCGATCGTTGTTTCAGTGTTCATTCTGTTTCATGTCGGCAGTCGGGCGCTCGGGGCTGGAGCGAATCTGGCCGCGGAGGGCCCCGACCGCTATCAACCGTTTGCCACACTCATCTCCCACCTGATCCCAGCGTCCCATGCGAACAGCTTCCGCATCTTTGGATATTGGGGAGCCTTGGGGAGCGTGCTGGCTTTCCTCAGCTACTTCCCCAGGACGAAACATATACATATCTTCATGGCACCATTCAAGTACCTGGTCGCCCGTGATGAGAGTTCGGGTGTGCTGCCCGCCATGAAGCTTGACGTGGAAGCTAACGAGCCGAAACTGGGAGCGAGACTCCTCGAGGACCTGGCATGGCCTCGCCTTATCGATGCATATGCCTGTATCCAATGCAACAGATGCCAGGATGTTTGCCCGGCACCCGCAACCGGCAAGTCGTTGAGCCCATCCGCTCTGGAAATCAACAAGCGAATGGAGTTGAACCAGCTTGCGCGGACGAACCGGGCATTTGAGGCCGGCAAGCCTAGTCCAAACCCGCTGCTCTCTTTTGCCCTTTCGCCGGAAGCGGCCTGGGCTTGCACAACGTGTGGCGCCTGTATGCAAGCGTGTCCTGTCCAGGATGAACCGATGCTGGACATCATTGATGTCAGGCGACAACAGGTGATGATGGAGGGTGAGTTTCCAGCTCAGCTTCAGACAGCATTTAGAGGAATGGAGCGTTCGCAAAACCCTTGGGGCATCAATCACGCCAAGCGGTTGGACTGGGCCGACGGGCTAAATGTTAAGACGACCGATGACAATCCTGAACCGCAGGTTTTATTTTGGGTTGGCTGCGCCGCTAGCTACGATCCTCAATCGCAGAAGACAGCGCGAGCTTTTGTGCAGCTGCTCCAACATGCGAACGTCGACTTCGCAGTCCTGGGCAAACGTGAGTGCTGTACGGGAGACACGGCCCGCCGAGCGGGCAATGAATATCTCTACCGCCAGCTGGCCGAAACGAACGTTGCGACCCTCAATGAAGTGAAGCCAAAACTCATAGTGGCGAGCTGCCCTCACTGCATGAACACCGTCGGCAAAGAATACAAACAACTCGGCGGAGACTACAAGGTCATCCACCACACCGAATATCTGCAACGGCTCGTTGATGATGGGTTGATCGAAACAGAATCCGGCAATGCCACGGTCGCCTACCATGATCCCTGCTATCTCGGCAGGCACAATGGCGTCTACGATGCACCAAGAAACTTGTTAAACATTCTGAACAACTCGGTCGTCGAGTTGGACCGAACGAGAGAAAACTCGTTTTGTTGCGGAGCCGGAGGAGCGCAGTTCTGGAAAGAAGAGGAGGCGGGCTCGCAAAGAATTTCGGACAACCGTTACCTCGAAGTGAAAGCAAGGCTTGACGGCGCAGCCGAAAAAGTCCTGGCAGTCGGCTGCCCCTTCTGCAAAAGCATGTTGCAGAGCACTCCCGCGAAGGGCGACGACGATATCGTCGTGAAAGATGTTGCGGAGTTGCTATGGGAGGGTGTGCAACGCAAGTCGGCTCGGCAGCTTCCCGCAACGAAGGTGGAAGTAATCGTGCCATCCGATACGCCATCCATGGCAGAGCAATCAAGGCAGCCGCAACCGGGAGTCCTTGATGTATCCGCAAGCTCCGGCTCGATAATGTCGACAACTCCGTTATCGACGGAGAGTGTATCTCCCGAGCCCACCCCGGTCGTCAGACGAAAATGGAGTCCCAAGCCGGCGCCTTTGCCTCCGATTGAATCGTTGATCGTGCCGGCGAAAACTGCATCGGAAGGTGAAATGCTTGCACCTCCCTCTGAGCCGCGGAAGAAATGGACGAAACGAGTGGCAGTGGGAAACCCTGAAGTGGAAAGCAGTCCATCGCCGGTCCTTTCCACCGGGTCCGCCGAGGTAGGTATCCCTGCACCGCCGAACACGAATCCACCCCTCGACGACATGCTAACTGACATGACTAACACCGAGGGTGCGCCCGCCATCAGGCGGAAAGTTTGGAAGCCACAAAAGTAGCTCTCAAACGATCAGTTCGAAGGGACAGGATAGCTTCCGCAGACACAGCAAGGTGTGCCTCTTATTGAAGTGGCTATCTGACACGATGCTATCTCCCGCGAAAACAAGGAGCCGTTCCGAGACACTGCTGCGAAGTTTGTCGTCATTAGGTTGAGGGCGCTACATCCTGACGTTGCGTTGGTCAGGTATAAATCGACCCACTGCGTGACGGCGCGACAATTCCAAAGCCGACCTGTCTTCGCATGAATTCATCCTTGAGGTATGGGTCATGAACCGTGCGGCGAATGTTTATCGTTTCGGAAGCCAAGTAGTCGATGGAGACGGTTCCATGCGCGATCTCCTTGGTGGAAAAGGGGCGGGCCTGGCCGAGATGACGAGTCTGTCGGTGCCAGTGCCCCCTGGCTTCACTCTCACAACGGAAGTTTGCCGAGAATATCGGCACTCCGGTGTGGTTTCTTCGCGTCATCTCGCTGAGCTCAGCGAGGGCATGGCTTGGCTGGAGAATGAGTGCGGAAAGCGCTTCGGTGATGCGATAGACCCGCTGCTTGTCAGCGTTCGTTCTGGCGCTCCTGTTTCCATGCCTGGAATGATGGACACCATCCTCAACGTCGGATTGAATGACGTGTCCGTGTGCGGTTTAGCAGCGAAAAGCGGGTCGGAAGAGTTTGCATACGACTCGTACAAGCGACTTTTGCATATGTTCGGCTCAGTAGTCCTGGGAGTACCTAAAGAAGCCTTCGAAAAGGTACGGCATGGGGTATCAACAGATGGGGGGGCTGCCAACGGGTCATCGAAGATGGTCGAAGCGCTCAGGCGTGACATCAGCATCTTCAAGATGCTCATAGAGAGCATACGAGCAAAGCGTTTCCGCAAAGCCCTTCAGAGCAGCTGTCGATGGCTGTAGAGGCAGTCTTTTGTTCATGGAATAGCGACCGAGCTCAGTTTTACAGAAAGCTCAATGGCATTCCTGACTCGATGGGAACCGCTGTAACCATACAGACCATGGTTTTCGGAAATCGCGGCGAAGACAGTGGGACGGGCGTGGGTTTCACTCGCAATCCATCCACGGGCGAGCGCGGAGTGTTTGGCGAGTATCTTGCAAATGCGCAGGGCGAAGATATCGTGGCAGGAATTCGAACACCCACTTCCATCTCTGCTTTAGCTGGTCAGATGCCGGAGGTCTACAACGAGTTAATACAGCTAACGGATAACTTGGAGAGACATTACCGTGACACACAAGATTTCGAGTTCACCGTGGAGAATGGCAAGCTCTTTCTCCTGCAGACTCGGGGGGCAAAGCGATCGGCGCAGGCGGCAGTGCGTATAGCCGTTGAGATGGTGGAAGAGGGTCTTATAGAGAAGGCTGAAGCAATCGAACGCGTCGATGCATCTAGCTTGGCAGAGGTCTTGTCGCCCCAACTCGATCTCACGGTCGGTCAACCGGTGCTTCTCACGACTGGACTGCCAGCCTCACCAGGCGCATCTGTGGGAGTGATCGCGTTGTCGGCCAACAAAGCCGTCGCCATGCAGAAGGCCGGGGCCAATGTCATCTTGGTGACCGAGGAGACGACCGCTGAAGATATTCACGGGATGGCAGCCTCGGTAGGCTTTCTTACTGCGCGCGGGGGCGCCACGAGTCATGCGGCAGTCGTAGCGAGGGGAATGGGAAAATGCTGTATCACTGGAGCGAAAGATATTTCGATCGACACAAAGACGGGCCTTCTCCACATCAAGAACAAAACGTTTCGCGAGGGGCAGTCGTTGACTTTGGACGGGAGCACCGGTCGGGTCTTTGAGGGCGCACTTTCACTCCGCGCCGCGAGTGAACATCATCCAGAACTGGACAAATTATTGGAGTGGGCGCTAACCGAAAGCGCCTGTAAAGTCCGAGCTAACGCCGACACGCCCGAGGATGCGACCGCGGCAAGGTCGTTGGGAGCCGTTGGAATCGGCTTATGCCGGACTGAGCATATGTTTTTTGGTGGCGACCGGTTGCATCACGTCCGAAAAATGATTCTCGCCACTACAGAGAAGGAGCGAGTGGAAGCCCTAGAAATCCTGCTGCCGATGCAGCAAAAGGATTTCGAGGAAATGTTTCGGACCATGTCGTCTCTTCCGGTCACGATTCGCCTCCTCGATCCGCCCCTCCACGAATTTCTGCCGTCAGTTGAGGAGATCACGTCGGAGATCGCTAGCAACCGCATCGATGAAAACTGGGAGCACGCCCTCTCTCTGGAAGTGGTTAGAAAACGGGTTGAGTCCCTTACTGAAGCGAACCCCATGATGGGGCATCGCGGGTGTCGACTCAGCCTCACATATCCAGAAATATTGCAGATGCAAGTCCGCGCCATATTGTCAGCAGCACTCGCGGTCGCCAATGAAGGACTAGAACCACGTCCCGAGATTATGGTTCCCCTGGTTGCATCCGAACAGGAAATGCACACACTGGAGGAGATGATTCGCACGACTGCTTCCGAACTGTTCTCTAAGGTGGGCAAGGATGTCGCATATACGATTGGCACCATGATCGAGCTTCCGCGTGCCGCAATATGTGCGGGGCCCATCTCGAAGTATGTGAGCTTCATTTCGTTTGGTACGAACGACCTTACGCAAATGACGTTCGGTTTCTCTCGGGACGATGCCTATAACTACCTGGACAGCTACCTGCAGCAGGGCATACTTGAATTCGATCCGTTCATCACAGTCGATCGCCAGGGAGTCGGCGTGCTGATGCGAATGGCCATTCACAGTGTTCGCGAGGCGAATCCTTCGATCAAAATCGGAGTCTGTGGCGAACACGGCGGGGATCCCAAGTCCATTGCTTTTTTCAAAGAGTTGGGGGTCGACTACGTGTCCTGTTCCCCATCACGTCTCCGCATAGCTCAGTTGGCGGCTGCACAAATAGCCGGGGCGGCATGATCGCCATGTCATGACGCCTAGAGAATCAGGCCGCTCCATCTCTTGGAATTGTGATCGAAGTGTTTAGTTGAGCGTCAACCCCAGAGTTTTACGGTGGCGTCTATGTGCAGAAGTGCGGATTTTAGGCTGATCGTGGCCAGAACTCATGACTGAACTGGTCAAAATTGAGTTGCTGACTGCGCTTACGATCCTGTCCGAAGAGGGCGGCTACGACAGAGCAGCACAAAGGCTGGGCACGACTCCTAATCGACTGGAGCGCCACGTTGCTGCGCTTGAGCGTCAAACGGGCTTACGTCTAATCTTCTGGCAGGATTCACGAATCTCGCTGACCGAAGACGGAAAAGGGTTGGTCACGGCGTATCGCGAGTTCTTCCGAGGGACCTCCGGTTCAGATAGGTAGGTTGCTCTAAGACGGTGGGCAGATCTCGAGTCATCCAGCCGCTCTTTCGAAGCCGTGATCAGCGAGGGTGTCTTCGTCGATCTCCGCGGAGTACATCGGACATGCGTCCAGGAAACCGAAACCATCCAAATTGGCTGCTTCCTCGTGGGTGATGAGAGCTAGGCTCCGAAGCACAGCCGTCATGGACGCCCGGTTATCAAAACGGCGAATGCGCATAGGTCCGCTGGCCGAGATGTCCCACACCAGTACAGAGAATCCATTATCGTTTGGGAAAACGATCAACTTTGCTTGCATTCGCACCTCTTCGAATTGTGGCGCTCCCGACCCCTTGTGACAGTCCGAACTGGTTCCCAACATTTCAATTCCAACTTCGGTCTTCGGCGACAAGCCAAGAGCGGACGATCGAAGCATCATGCTTCCGCACCAGCGTAAGGATAGCGAATCGATACCCGCGCGTCATCTGTTTAATGACAGATCAGGCGCCAGGGCAACACCCGCAAGTATCATAAGCGGCGCGTAATATACTTGCGATGCCACAGTTGCGTGTGGCGTCTTCAACGGTTGCCAAAACGAAACTTGATCCCTCCGCAGCCTTCGGTCAGCTGCTGCGGAAGCATCGGTTGCGTCAGAAGATGAGTCAAGAGGCATTAGCGGCCAAGTCCGGCTACGAGCGCGCCTTCATCAGCCTCATTGAACTCGGAAAGACCAATCCTTCACTGCGTAGCATCTTCGACATCTGTGTCTCTCTTGAAATGAAGCCGTCCGTTTTTCTTCGTCAAGTTGAAAAGCTATCCGGTTTCGACCTGCCTACCGGAAAGCGTCAGCATGGCCAATGAGGAATGGAATTGCCTGGATGCAAACGCCGGAGTGCCAGGCTTGCGAAGGCCTCTCAGCGCTCCGCCCGGCTTTAGCGAAGTTCGCGACCAGATCATCAGTTACGAGGAAGGATCCGAACCAGTCTGCAAGGGGGGCAAGAAACACTTCAAAACTGTGGGGGGATTTGTGGGGACTCTGTTTCGAAATGCTGCGTAATACCGAGCAATCCCCACAGTTGATTAGAACCTAAGCTTCTTTGTAACCAACCTCAAATGAATACTATAGAGTGGCAATGAGCAACCATGAAATGAGCAAATCTCTAGCTGTTAACCGAAGGGTTGTAGGTTCGAGTCCTACCTCAGGAGCCATTTAAACAACACTCACGTCCCTCCTGATTGCAGGGTGCATTGCAATCTTCGCCGAAGCGCGGAAATGGTTGGGTCACTCTGTTCTAACACCGCTTTGGTTGCGACGTGGATGCCGGTGAAGAGTCCATCGAGTCAAAGGAGAGCGTAAGGCAGTAGAATCGGTGGGTGACTGGTTTGAGGTTGATGACGAGATCGTATGTCTTTATGGCGGCTGCGGGCTTGCTGATGGCGGTCGCGGGTGGAGATTGCCAGACGCCCACGCCTGAGAGTGTGGCTCCTGGACAGACGGTTGCGGCTCCGGCTCAGGCAGCGCCTGCTGTGATTACCCCGGCGGCTGGGCAGACACAGGATCAGAAACCAGGCGATCCGCAGGCGCCGGGGACGGATGTGCCGTTTCAATTGAACCTGCGGGCAAACCTGGTGAACCTGGTGTTTACCGTGACGGACCGGAATGGGCGGTTCAAGAAGGACCTGCGGCGCGAGGACTTCGGACTGCTGGACGATGGGCGCCCGCCGGCGGCGGTGATCGCGTTTACGCAGCAGACGAACCTGCCGCTGCGGATCGGGATCATGCTGGACACTTCGAGCTCGATTCGCACGCGGTTCAAGTTCGAGCAGGACGCGGCGCAGGACTTCTTTTACCAGGTGCTGAAGCCACGGGATCGGGCGTTTGTGGAGGGTTTCGATATTCAGGTGGCGCTGACCCAGGATTACACCGGCAACGAGGACCTTCTAAATACGGGGATTCGCAAGCTGCGGCCCGGTGGGGGGACGGCGCTGTTCGACTCGCTGTACCAGACGTGCCATGAGCAGATGCTGACGCTGCGGGACGACTTTGACGTGCGCAAGGTAATCATTATGGTGAGCGATGGCGACGACAACTATAGCCGCGCGTCGATGACGGACGCGATCAAGATGTGTCAGCGGGCGGAGACGATCGTGTATACGATCTCGACCGACACCAGCCCGACGCGGGGGCGCGGGAGCGAGGTGCTGAAAACGATCGCGGACAATACGGGCGGGCAGGCGTTCTTTCCGAACCGGCTGGAGGACGTGGCGATCGGCTTCAAGAATATCGAGGAGGAGTTGCGCAGCCAGTACTCGCTGGAGTACAGACCGGCGGACTTCAAGCTGGATGGAAGCTTTCGGACGATATATCTGCAGTCGACCAATCCGCGTGCTTACCATGTGCGGGCCAAGCGCGGATACTTCGCTACGAAGGCTGCCCAGTAAAGCGATAGACCCCTTTGTATCGTCGTTGCGCCTTGCTTTTTGCTGGCGCCGGGCTACGGGATAACTTTGTGGCCCGGGTTGTGTCTAATTCTGGTACGGAGGGTTGCATATGCGCCTACCTTTCAAAGTCTCGGGGAGTTTGTTGTTGGCTGCATCGATGGCGGCTGCGGGTGTGGGGTTTGGACAGCAGTATCAAGGCGGGCCTCCCCCGCCGGTTTATCCGGGGCCGGATATGGGCCAACAGCTGGCTGCGTTGAGCGATCAGCCGGCGACGCACACCGGGTTCACGTTCGACCGGTCGATGCTGCAGATCGCTCAGAATCTGCTGGAGTCAGGCGGAATGGACGCGCACCGGGCGGCAGCGGCGCTTACGGGAGTTTGGTTCGACAGCTACCACTATCAGCAGCCGGCGTTTTATACGCCGGAGGCGATGGCATTGCTGACCGCCAGCTACAAGGCCGCAGGTTGGAAGCACCTGGTGAACGCGAACCAGACTGCGGCGAATACCGCGCAGCCGCGGTCGGCCGTGACGGATTTGTGGCTGCATTTTTCAGGCGGAGATATCGATGCGGTGACGGTGCTGACGCGCGCCAGCCGGGATATGAACGTGGTGAGGATTACAGGCGACCTGAAGCCGCTCGACCTGCTGCATCTGGGCGGACACTTCGGGATCCCAAAGGTGGACCCGAGCGCGGTGATGGTGCCGGAGCGGTAGTTGAGCGCAAGGCAAGGCAGTTAAGGACAGTTAGAGGCAGTTAACGACAGTTGAAGGCAGAGAAGCTCTGCTTTCCTGTCTTAACTGGCTTCAACTGCTCTTAACTGCCTTCAACTGCTCTTAACTGCCTTCAACTGCCTTCAACTGCCTTCAACTGCCTTAAACTGCCTTCAACTGCTCTTAACTGCCTTACATGTACTGCTCTATCTTTGCCAGAAGCTTCAGCTTGCGTTCGGGGGGGAGGAAGCTGGCTTCTACCGAGTTGGCGGCGAGTTCGCGCATTTGGTCGAGCGAAAAGGCGAAGAGGCGCTGGACAAGGATGTACTCTTCGAGCAAATTGGAGCCGAACATAGGCGGGTCGTCGGAGTTGAGGGTGACCATAAGGCCGCCTTCAAAGTATTCGCGCAGCGGGTGCGCGTCGAAACTGGCGCAGCATCCAGTCCGGATATTCGAGGTGACATTGATCTCGATGGGAACTTGGCGGGTGGCGAGGACTTCGAGGAGTTCGGCGTCGTGCTGGGCGGCGAGGCCGTGTCCGATGCGCTCGGCGCCGATGTTGAGTGCGGCCCAGATGGAGGCGGGGCCATCGATGGGGCCGGTGGACTCGCCGGCGT
>CAXTPN010000002.1:52842-70482 GCA_964246125.1 uncultured Acidobacteriaceae bacterium | reverse complement strand
TGAGCTTTGGATGAATTCGGCGGGGCACCGGGCAAATCTGCTGGATCCGCAGGTGGATTCGGTGGGGATCGCGGTCGTGCAGAGGGATGGGCAGCTGTACGCGGTGGAAGACTTCGCGCGGAGCGTGGAACGGCTGTCGCTGGAGCAGCAGGAGGCGGCGGTGGTGACTCTAGTGTCGCGGAAGGGAGTGGCACGAGTGGG
Source organism: uncultured Acidobacteriaceae bacterium (assembly GCA_964246125.1). Lineage (GTDB taxonomy): Bacteria > Acidobacteriota > Terriglobia > Terriglobales > Acidobacteriaceae > Edaphobacter. The sequence continues at coordinate 70,281 of CAXTPN010000002.1, read as the reverse complement.
CAGCAGCCAGGAGGCGCGACAGACCTGCGCGATGTCGAGCGGGTATGCGGGGACCCGGCAGCCGTGGTTTGTGATGCGGTATACGTCGGCGGATATTCACCAGTTGCCGGAGGAGTTGACGGCGCGAATGGGAAGTGGAAGGTATCGCGAGGCGGAGGTGGGGGCTTGCGTCACGGGGAAGCAGGGGCCGTTTACGGGATATAGCTTGGCGGTGATGTTGTATCCGTGAGGGTCGTATGAACCCTCTCATCGTGAAGGAACTGCGACGAGTGGGGGCACGGTCTACGAGGACGAAAGTCGTTCCCGGCTTGCAGTGCTTGGTTTTGACGGCCTCGAGGACATCTTGTTATAGTTATCCCAGCGCGGTGCGTCGGTGGGTCGTTCCGGCAGGATAATCCTGAGTAGCTCAATGGCAGAGCATTCGGCTGTTAACCGAAGGGTTGTAGGTTCGAGTCCTACCTCAGGAGCCATATTCCTCAAGCACTTAGAAAACCTCCTCTCCTAAACTTCACCAAATTTCACCAAATTGCTTTCGGACCCTAAAAAGGTTCCGGAAGTCGCTTCACGTTCCGACCCGTTAGACCCATGCTTTCCACTGCTGGCGTCCAGCCTTCCAGCACCGTCGAGGCATGAGAGTTCACTGCCCGCATGACATTCTCTTCGACCACTTGGACGTACACGTTGCCGGTGGTCGTGATGCTCGCATGCCGTAGTGCGCCCTGCGCGTCCTTGAGCGTGCCGTGACCGGACAGGTGAGTTCCCAGGGAACGTCGCATCACCTGAAAGGTAATGAGACGGGCTGGTATCTCCAGCCGATCTGCGATCGGCTTGATCCGCCACCTGAGGAAGTTCTTGGCATGGCGCGGGACAGCTTGTCCCGTCCGTTTCCCGCGACCGAACGTCGGAAACATGAGAGCCTCGGGCGAGGGGTCCGAGCAGATCCTTCGCCATGCCTCAATAACCGGACGCACGGGTTCGGGAACTGCAATGGGTGATCGACTCGCCTTGGTCTTGAGCCGCCCTTCATAGAACTGCCCCTCGACGGCGGTGCCGTAAGGCATCAGGGAGACTCCCGTCCACGACTTCCATTGAAATCCCATCGCCTCACTGGCACGCGGCCCGCTGAAGATCGCAACCAGCATGAGGCAGAGATCCCCGAGGTCTTCGATCGCTCCGAGCAGTCGAAGCATCGAATCGATCGGCATCACCGGCTTTTCCGAAATCTTCGTGATCGGCATGGTGACGTCTTCTCCCGGGTCTTCGGCAAGGAACTTTTGCTTCCTTGCCAGGTGAGTGATTGCGCGAATGTTGTTGAAGCAGCTGCGAACCACGGAATCGGAGTAATCCTTCTCTTCCACTAAGTTGTTGAGCCAAACCTGAATCTCAAACGTGCTGAGATTCCGAAGCGGCATCTCGCCAAAGTGGCCGATGAGGTAATGCTCCAAGTTGTAAGTGTTTGTTCGTTTGTAGGTTGGGCTCCATGAGCCTCGCCGCATCGGGATGTAACGCTCTTTCACAAACCAGCGAAACGTCACCGAGTCATCTGGCGGAAGCGTTGGGGCCGGTCCGACGCCCTTCGTTTCCTTCAGGATGATCTCCTGAAGCATCTGCTCGGCCTTGTATTTTGGTGTGCCGGCCTTAGGGCAGATCTTGATGCAGCGGAACTTGCGGACCTCCTTTCCTTCCTGATCTTTGCGGTACACCATGTACTTGCCGTACCACATCTTCACCTTCTTCCCGCTGGGGTAGACGGTGCCTTTCTGATACTTCATTGCCATTTCATTCTCCGATTTCTGCTTCTGGTCCTGGTCGTGGAGAACACGTTAATCATCCACCAAACTGGCGTTGAAAAGAAGTGCGAGAGGTCGTCAACCTCTCCATGAATTCCTCAACGTCGGCGCGTCGGTATCGCACTAGAGTTCCCAGCTTTATACCACAAATCCTGGGGGAGCGGCGTGTTGTGTGGTCGCGTACCCACCGCTCTGAAACGCCAAGTCGAGCGGCTACCTCACGCGCGTTGAGTAGCCGCTCTTGGACAGGAAAATCAATGACTCTCGGCGTTTTGGCTCCGGCCCCTGACGCACGCTCCGAGAGGGTGTCAAATGGGGTCGACGACTCTATCCTTCCCGTGTTCGAGTCTGAGGTTTCAGGTGCGGGAGGCTTGCGAGAAGAAGGAAGGTTTTGGGTTGCAGGCGTCGGATTTTGGAAACCCGTGGGGACGTTTTCCGGCGAGTTCTGTGCATTGGAAAGCATGTTTCCTCCAGATGGGCGGTGCTTCTTAAAGCCTGTTATCTGTCGTGCCTGCCGTCCAATGAAACCTCGAAATTTTGATATTCCCGTACGGAATAAACAACATTTAGTGCGCCATTACATCTCCAAGAACGACCTGTTGACTTTCTTGATTCCCATCAAGTCTCATGGTGATATACAGTCCCGGAGGCTCGACTGGTCTCCGATCGGCGCGGCACTCAGCGGAGCTGTACGAGGTTGGGCCATGGTCGACATTCGTCTCATGCAGGCGGCTGTAGCCGTCGCAGAAGAGTTGAGTTTTTCACGGGCAGCGGATCGGCTGAACATCACCCAGCCGGCTCTTAGCAAGCAAATTAGCGAACTTGAGGACAGGGTGGGGCATCCACTCTTCGACCGGAGTACGCAAAGCGTCACGCTTACAGATGCGGGAGCTGCCTTCGTCGAACATGCGCGGGTCTCTCTAGCCGCTGCGGAACGAGCCGTACACGATGCGCGGGTCGCTGCTTTTGGGTCTGAGGCGATGCTGAGCATCGGAAAGACTCCTTACGCGGACCCCTACATCACCGCCGCCATGATTTCTGTTCGTCTGCCCCTGTTCACAAATCTCCATGTTCGGTTTTCGAGTCACTATTCGAGTGAATCCATAAAGCTTCTTCGCTCTGGAGAACTTGACCTTGCCGTCGTCATGGGCCTGCATGAATACGCGGGAGTGACCGCCTCAACGATTGGTGAGGAGCCACTCTACGTCGCACTATGCAGCTCAGACTCCTTATGCAGTAAGCGAGAGTTGACCCTTGGCGATCTGGGAGGGAGACCATGGGCAGTGCTCGAGCGGATCGTGAACCATTCGCTCCACGATCGACTCCATAAAGCGGCGGCTGAAGACGGCGTACACCCCACTGAAGTCCAGCACATTCTGCAGGCGGAGGAGGCAGCTGCTCTGATCCTTCAAAATGATAGTATCGCGCTGCTCCCGAAGTTCTCGGCATGGCGGATCTCGGACGGCATCGTAACGTTGCGACCGTTAAGGGATGAACGACTGATGCTCAAGACGTTTCTCGTTGCTCGGCCTGATGAGTCGTCGCGATTGGTAGCGGAATTTGTGAAGGCCACGATCAGGCGGCTAAAACGGACTCCCATGCAGGGCCGGCTAGCCCTTGTCAGTTGATCTTTGCGGAGGCTTTCTATCTCCGCGCGCTTGTATGACGACGTTCAGCGGTCCCGAATCTCCACACGATGGGCACTGCACTACTCCAGAGATCAGAGCGTGAGCGTCCATCTCTGACCTCTGCGTTTCGTGGCCGCATGCTGTGCACACATGAACGGCGTACAACTGATTGTTCTTGTCTTCTTCCGAAGCTCCCATCTGTTTGTCCACTAGCATCTCCGTTCGATTCGCAGCGGCGCTGCCGTTGATGTCGGAGTTCATAAAGTAACCGCGAGGCTTGCTCAAACTTGACTTGCGGCCTTGCGGATCCAAGCTGCGCACTCGTCGTAGTTGGGTCAGGCTCCAGGAGACCTTGAGTTCTAAGCCAATGTTCAAGAAGAACTGGGCATAGATCGAGGCCAGGATCGCCCGCGCCGAGACCAGTCCCGGGCACTCCTATCCAGAGAAGTGCATCTCGGCGGGAACTCCTGCCTTTAATAACCTCCTCAACTTGTTCTCCTTCGATACGGCTTTCGTGTTCCCGATAATTGACAGCCGTTCTTAGCGTTTACTATATTCCGGTATGGCAGAAAATGTCACGTACTGCGTATTGTGTCATTCACGGCGGGGTCAGAATTGAATGAAAGGTATCCAGACCGCGAATCTGCGGTCCGAAGGAGAGACAACTCCGCTCCGTTGGCCGTATCCGAAATATGCACCGATTTCGCCAGAGCTAGTGTCTCGCGACGCCTTGTAAGTATCTACCGATAACGCTGGAGACTTCCGCTTTGTTTACGATGAGATCCCTATCCCCTCTCTCGCTGATCGCGACTTTGCTGTTGGCGACAGGCTGTTCGGCCACAGGCCAGGACGTTGCGAGCATGCCGTTCATGAACCCGCAGCTCGCCCCTGAACAGCGAGCTGCGGATCTCGTACACCGCATGACCTTGGCGGAAAAGGCATCGCAGATGCAGAACAACTCCGCTGCGATCCCGCGCCTCAAGGTTCCCGCCTACCAGTGGTGGAGCGAGGCCCTGCACGGCGTCGTCAATGATGGAATCACGGAATACCCGGAACCTATCGGGCTTGCTGCGACATTTGACGCGCCCGGTATACACACCATGGCTGCCCAGATCGGTGTCGAAGGCCGTGTCAAGCACGTGCAGAACTTGCGTGACGGACACACCGGCATCAACGGAGGCCTCGACTTCTGGTCACCAAATCTCAATGTCTTCCGCGATCCGCGTTGGGGTCGTGGGCAGGAGACCTATGGCGAGGACCCATTTCTGACTGGTCGTTTGGGGGTCGCCTATGTCACCGGTCTTCAGGGCGACGATCCCAAGTATTACCTCGGCATAGCGACGCCTAAGCACTTCGCCGTGCACAGCGGACCGGAGCCCACACGCCACATCGCCGATGTCGACGTATCCAAGCATGACGAGATGGACACGTACGAACCGGCTTTCCGCGCCGCCGTAGTTGAAGGCAAAGCAGGTTCGATCATGTGCGCCTACAACGCCATCAATGGCGAACCGGCCTGTGCGAATCATTATCTGCTCGAGGATCAACTGCGGGGCAAATGGGGCTTCCAAGGCTACGTGGTCTCGGACTGCGACGCCGTGCGAGATGTCGCCGCCAATCATCGTTATCGTCCCACCCAGGCGCAAGGAGTCGCGATCTCCGTCATTCGCGGCATGGACAACGAGTGCGTCACTTTCGGCTCACGCTTCGGTGAGCCCGTCGACAAAGTCTACATAGATGCAGTGCAGCAGGGATACCTGTCTGAAAGCACGCTTGATATTGCGCTGATTCGTCTTTTCACCGCTCGAATGAAGCTCGGCATGTTCGATCCGCCTGAGACAGTGCCGTATAGCAGGATTGACGAAAAACGACTGGACAGCGCGGAACATCGCGCCCACGCCCGAAAGCTGGCTGAGGAAGCATTGGTCCTGCTAAAAAACGATGGCATGCTTCCGCTCCGCGCTGGCCTCCGCAAGATCGCCGTTGTAGGTCCTCTGGCAGACCAGACCAAGCCGCTCATCGGCAACTATGCCGGACAGCCCACTCACATTGTCTCCGTGCTGGATGGGTTGCGTGCAGAATTTCCCAACGCGACCATTACCTTTGCGCCCGGGACTCAGTTCCTGCGCCCCGACGGAACGCCCGTCCCCCACGATCTGCTGACAACCCCAGACGGCAAGCCTGGTCTGCGTGCCGAATATCGCGAGGCCAGACTGGGCTTCGACGACGTGCCGAAGACCCTCTTGACCCGCACAGAACCGAACGTGAACTTGACGCAGGCGAATCTCCCTAAGGAGGTCGCCAGTCGCAAGGTCTTCAGCGTGCAGTGGACCGGCTCGCTCACCCCTCCGGAGTCGGGCTACTATCTCGTCGGCGTGCGCAGCCAAGGTCCCGCACGTGTCCAGGTGGACGGCAATCCGATCGCTATTTCCTATAGCGTTGGCCATGAACTCACCGCCGTTATGGGCAAGATTCGCTTTGAGAGAGGCCGCAAGGTGTCTCTGGAGATCTCAACCGGTACACAGAATGGCGACGCGCAGGCTCAGCTGATCTGGGAGAAGGTAAATGACGCAGTGTCGCCGGACGCGATTGCTGCCGCTAAGGACGCGGATGTTGTCATCGCCGTCGTAGGCATCACCAGCCAGCTTGAGGGAGAGGAGATGCCCGTCAGCGAACCGGGTTTCCTTGGCGGCGACCGCACCAGCATCGACCTGCCACAACCTGAGGAGGACCTGGTCGAAGCCGTTGCGGCCACGGGCAAGCCGCTCGCCGTTGTACTGTTAAACGGCAGTGCCCTCGCGGTGAATTGGATCAACGATCACGTCAATGCCGTTCTCGAGGCCTGGTATCCCGGCGAAGAAGGAGGTGCCGCCGTAGCGGAAACGCTCAGCGGTAAAAATAACCCTGGGGGGCGGCTTCCAGTGACTTTTTACAAGGGAGTCGACCAGCTTCCGCTTTTCGAAGACTATGGTATGGCCAATCGTACCTACCGTTACTTCAGGGGGAAGCCGCTCTTCCCGTTTGGCTATGGGCTGAGCTACACAAAGTTTTCATACAGCGATCTGAATGTTTCCGGGAATTCAATGTCTGCCGGCCAGCCCGTCGATGTCAGCGTGACTGTCACCAACGTTGGAAAGGTAGCTGGGGATGAGGTGGTCCAACTCTACCTTAAGTTCCCGGACATCAAGGGTGCACCGCTTGTTGCTCTTCGAGGATTCCAACGCGTTCACTTGCAGCCAGGAGCGAACCAAGAAACCCACTTCCATCTCATGCCGCGTGAATTGGGTATGGTCACCGAGTTCGGCGACCCAATCGTGGCGGAGGGTGACTACACGATCAGTGCCGGTGGCGGGCAGCCTGATAGCGGCGCTCCTATCGTCAGCCGGAAGATTCATTTAGCTGGCACATATACCCTACCGGAATAGCGCTAATGCTCTAAGAGCAGGCCACTGAGGTTCCCTCGGTTGTTCTATTGCTTTGGTCCACCCGTCTGGGGCAGCGAACCCTTCCCCACGAATGTGTCTCCGCCATTGACAGGATTCGTTACATTGCCTATATTTCATTGTGGCAAAAAATGTCATATGCTGCGTATTGTGTCAGCTCAGGAGAATAGGGTAGTCGGGGATGAGTTGGTGCAACTGCTCTGGGCTGGTCGCCTTTTGGGGTTGAAGACCTGAGCCTGGATGGTCAGGTGGCACAGGCGTACAAGCTACTTTCCCCGATGCTTCCCCTATTAGCTGAGTGGCAGGCGGCGGGTAAGGTGAATGCCATTCTAGTAGCAGACGGGGAGAAGTCCGGGTCCGTCTCCTTGGGCGGTTACAAGATTACGCTTTCAGCCGGCATGGGGTCTGCCACGCCCGCTGCGAAGCCCGACTCTGAACCGGAGCTTGGAGCGGGCGTTTCCCTAGGCCCTCGTGCGATGCCGAGTGACAAGCGACCCTTTGCCATCGTGATTAACACCGCACCCAACGAATTCCTCTTTATCGGTGCAAACGGGGATCCCGCCTTTGTGAGTGATTCGGGCGTCGGGAAGGTCTTGATTTCCTCAAAGGACGAAGGGCGCTACGAGAACGGCAGATGGATTGCCGGTCGCAGACTCAATGGCGACGAGCTATTTCGATCTGGCCTACCCGAGACAAACATCGGCATGTTGAAAGTGAACTTGGTTCGCATCCCGTAGTATCAAGAAATCGATTGTGGAGCGTTTATGACGCTGCGCGGCATGCCCTCCAGACATTGGCATCAGTTCGATAGTTTGGCCACTCCAGACCAGTTCGTTGTCCGACTGCAGCTAACGCTCGGTGTTGAGCGATCGTTGCTATGCGCGACTGCGAGGTCTCGGCACGGTCTAAAATGGCAGCGACTTCCAGATACGCTCCCCCGGGCTCAACGACCACTGCTGTCGCGTTATGCCGGCTGTGGTAAGAGGCGTCGATGTAGAGATGGATTCTGGGGATCTGCTGACTCCGGACATAGAACCGTCCCAAAGCGGCAATGTTTTGATGCCGAAGTATGAGGCGACAGAGGAGTCGTCGCGCGGCGACGGTGATTTCGCAGGTAGGGAACTCGCTGCCCAGAAGCTTCCAACAATGATGAATTAGGCGAGAATCCACTACATCAGGTTCATTGCGTACTCCCTTGTTCGGTGCTGTTTACGCCGCCACCATTGACAGGCATTCGTTCGCTGATTACAGTTCTTGGTGGCAGAACATGTCACATAGTGCGTGTTGTGTCACAAAGCTAGTGATCAACTCGGTAAACAGGAAAGGTGTCATGAGCAATCCAGACCTACGGTTCCGCGCGATTGGCCCTATCGGGACGCTCTTAAGTCTCGTACTGACATCGTCTATGTTTGCCGCTCCATGCAAGATTTCCGGCAAGCCAGTTTTCGGCATAGAGCCCCAGATTCTAGTGGATGGTACCTGTGAAGATCCTGGCTTCAATGAGCATAACTTTGTAATCGACAAAGTGACGCAATCCACGTTGACCGTCAAAAGTACAGGCGCACAAATCCCATATACAGAAGTAGACGCCCATTTTGCACCGAGTCAAACTGTGGCCTCGTTGCCAGCGGGCGTGCTGAGCAGCCCGACGACGGTCAGCCATGGAGTGACGTGGCTTTTCCCCGACAAGCGCTTCTGGCAAAACCGCTTCTTTGATGCCGTTTACCCGTTGGCAGCAAGCCAGAGTTACACCGGTGATTTCACCTTTGAGTTCACCCATGGCGGCTATGTCGTTAACGTTAGGCCTGGAAGTCCCAACGTGGGCTACCGAGTAGACGCTGCGGCCGCAAAGCTCGCAAAGCAGTACGCTAACAAGCTATATGGGAACACTAAGCGAATCTATGGCTACATATACGGAATCAGCGGCGGCTCGATTCAAACGATGGGCGCCGTCGAGGGCACTTCAGGTGTGTGGGATGGTGCAATGCCCACGTCGGTTGCTACCGATGGATTGAGTATGCATTCCTTCATGTGGGATTCGCTTTACATGATGGCCATCCCATCTGCTCAGCGATCCGCAATTGAAGCTGCAGCTCAGCCAGGTAGCACACAAGATATCTACGCAGGTTTGACATCAGAGCAGCACGCAGTTCTGGATGAGTACCTTAACGCAGGCTACGGGCGAAGAGCTTTGGAAGGGGAGACATTTCTGTTTAGCCTCCCCTTCTACACAGCCTCATCTTTGGGCTCCATAGACCCGACGTATGAAGACGATTTTTGGTCAAAGCCTGGGTACGAGGGTGTAAACCCGCCCAGCTATTTGAGTGCAGCAAAGGTTGATGGGTTTGCGACGATTAGGGCGATTCAGCGTGACACCAAGGGTGTACCAACGAGTATCACTCTCGATCCCGCATCGATTCCTGCGCTAGGTTCTATGGGTAGCGATGGCTTGCAATTCTATGTCTACACGGCTGATGAGAAGCACCGCACGGTGGGGACGGCGACGAAAAGCCTTGACGGCGAGCTGAAGGGCGAGACGCTGGCGCTCAAGGCCAATAATGATTCTGCCATGCTCAACGCTGTAGCGGTCGGCGGGAAAATCCGGGTCAACAACCGGTTTCTTTTAGCTCTCTGCTTTTATCCTCGTCACACCATCTTGGCAAACGGGAATCCCGCATATAAGCAGTACTTGACAGCGGACGGAACTCCCAAGTACCCGCAACGAGCGATTGCAGGCTGGATGGTGAACTCCCTCTCGACGCAGGGCGGCATCCTCGAAACTGGAAAAATCAATTTCAAAACGTTCATCGTCGAGAATCTTGGGGATCCTCGCTCGTTTCCGTACACTGCTTCGTTTTACCACTCCCAGATCGTGAAGGCGATTGGGTCTGTCCAAGCGAACGACATGACTCGCATCTATTACAACGAGAACGCTGATCACGCGGACCTTTTCGAGATTAACGGGGACGCGAACAGCTATACCGTCGGCTTCGGTGGAATCTGGTTGCAAGCTCTTGCAGACTTGACGAAGTGGGTCGAACAAGGCACTTTGCCTGCAGCTTCAACTTCTTACTCCGTCGATGAGCACAATCAAGTGAATTTAGCGTCGAATGCGCGTGAACGAGCTGGCCTTCAGCCTGTAGTGACATTAGCAGCTAACGGATCCGATCACGTAAGTGTTGCCCCAGAGCAAGAAGTCGCGTTGGTAGGGAGGATTGAAACTCCACCAATGGGTGGCAAGGTGTTGCAGTACGATTGGTATTTAGGGGGGAAGCCGGTGAATTTTGAGACACCGTTGTGCTTTCAAGTCCTGAAGCTGTTGTTGACGTCACACGGAAGGTCAAGTTCGCGAAGCCGGGAACTTACGAAATAACGTTACGCACCACATCCCAGCGAGACGGGGTATCCGATCGTTGGACCAATCTACAGAATCTCGCGCGAGTGCGGGTCATTGTTCGCTAGCAATTGCGCTGATGGTCATTGTGGCATAGAGAGTCATCGTTTTCCAGCTATGTCATTGATCTCAAGATTTTAGACTCTGGGCTAAACCGCAGTCCGGCCAATTTGGACTGAAGAATCTTTGTGCACCGTGAAGTTTGGTGAGCGTGGCATGCCCGAACGGGCCGTCCAGCGGTTGTTGAAGTCTGATATGCATGCGATTCTCAGCAGGGGTAATGACGAATGACTCTACAGAAATCCTCCGCGGCGAAGAGATCGAAGAACAAGCTGATTCACAGGAGAGTCAAGAGGACACGGCTATCCTGCGCATCGCAAACAGCCAAACTTGCCACAGCCGTTTCCATCCTTACCTGGATTGCTTGCGCGGTCGCGCAAGGTACGGCTCCATCCCCGTTTGACGATCAGAGCTTGGCCAAGGCTAACGAACTCTTGCGGGAGATGACTATTGAAGAAAAGGCAGGGCAGACGGCGCAGTATTTCTACGTCTACCCAGACGAAACGATACCGACGCAACAAATACGCAAGGGTGAAGTAGGTTCCTACCTCTTCACTACAGACCCAAAAGTCATCAACGACTTGCAACATGTCGCGTTGACTGAATCGCGGCTCCACATCCCCCTCCTGTTTGGCTTTGACGTCATACATGGCCTCAGAACTGTGTTCCCAGTTCCATTGGCACTCGCCGCTTCATGGGATCCTAAGCTGGCCGAGCAGGTGCAAGCCACCGCGGCTGCCGAGGCGCGCGCGAGTGGTTTGAACTGGACCTTTGCTCCCATGGTGGACATCGCTCGCGATGCCCGTTGGGGACGAATGGTTGAGGGAGCCGGTGAAGATCCTTACCTCGGTGCAGCCATGGCGCGAGCACAGGTACGCGGCTTTCAGGGCGATCGGATTGGAGAACAGGGCAGGATCCTTGCGACGGTGAAACATTTCGCCGCTTATGGAGCAGCGGACGGGGGCAGAGATTACGACTCTGCCTACGTGCCCGACGTTCTCTTGCGGAATGTCTACTTCCCGCCTTACAAGGCAGGCGTGGATGCCGGTGCTGCCACCATCATGAGCGCTTACATGGACCTCAACGATGTCCCGGCGACTGCAAACCACTTCCTCCTGCACGACGTTCTCCGCCAGGACTGGGGTTTCAAAGGTTTTGTGGTGAGCGATTCAGCTGCTGTCTTCGATCTTGTCACTCACGGATTCGTCAGAGATGAGAAAGACGCCGCGCTGCGGGCAGCGCAGGCGGGGGTGAACATGGAGATGGGTTTTGCGTCCATTTCGCTACCCGCGGACTCCAAACTCAATCCGACTCCAGGAAAGGTTTTCCTGAGGCCGGGTCAGGCCAGCTATGGGGAGAATCTGCCCCTTCTTGTTAAAGAGGGCAAGTTATCCGAAACTCAACTTGACGATGCTGTGCGCCCGATACTTGCAGCAAAATATCAGCTCGGACTATTCGAAAACCCTTATGTGGATGACAAGGTCGCCGAGAAGGTGCTGACAGATCCTGTTCATCGTAAGCTTGCGCGCACGCTTGCTGCGAACACGATGGTGTTGCTGCGTAACGAGACTAGCACCCTGCCATTGAAGTCAAGCCTGAAATCCATTGCTGTCATAGGAACTCTTGCTGATTCTCGCCGGGACATTCTTGGATCGTGGGCGTTTCGAGGACAGGCGAATGACGCAGTCAGCGTTCTGGACGGATTGAAGAACAAGCTCCCAGAAGCGCAGATTGAGTTCGTTCGCGGGGCTGAAATCAAGCGTCCCCTGCCGTCGCCGGCAGATTACCCGCCACCCCCTCCGGTACCAGATCAATCCGACGAAGAGTTTCAGCGTCAACTGGAGCTGGCGGTCTCCGCCGCCAGGCACTGCGAAGTGAGCATCGTTGTTCTCGGTGAGCGGCAGAACATGAGCGGGGAGGACGCGTCCCGCGCCTCGTTAGACTTGCCAGGAAGGCAGGAGCAGTTGCTCGAAGCGGTTGCGAGCGTGGGCAAGCCTGTCGTCCTTGTTCTTCTTTCGGGTCGCCCCCTTGTCATATCTTGGGCAGCGAGCCATATCCCTGCCATCCTTGAGGCGTGGTATCCGGGGAGCGAGGGGGGCAACGCAATCGCAGACGTGCTGTTCGGCGAAGTAAATCCATCTGGCAAGCTGCCGGTGACCTGGCCAAGGAGCACCGGTCAGGAGCCGCTTTTCTATGGGCATAATCTGACTCATAAACCGGATCTCGAAAAAACCTTTACCTCGCGATACTGGGATGAAAAGAATTTGCCGTTGTATCCGTTTGGCTATGGTCTCAGCTATTCAACCTTCGCCTTCAGCAGTCTTCAGGTTGAAAAAGGTCTCACGCCCGCGCACCTTGTCGATGTGTCCATTGTTGTGAAGAACACGAGCTCGCGTACGGGAGAAGAGGTAGTCCAACTCTACGTACACCAGCGTGCAGGAAGCGCGTCGCGTCCCGAACGAGAACTTAAAGGATTTCAGAAGGTGCTACTTGCGGCTGGAGAGTCGAAGACGGTGCACTTCAGTCTCGGAGAGGATGATCTAAAGTTCTGGAGCCCACAGGCGAAGGACTGGGTGCTGGAAGCTGAGACATTTGACGTTTGGGTGGGAGCGAGCTCCGACGCGCGTGACCACTCAATGTTTGAAGTCAGTCACGGTTTTGTTGCAAGTAAGAGGGACTGATTGCTTGCGGGCGATCCGCTATAACGTGAATGCGCTGTGTCTGCGCTTGTGCTGCCACCTTCTGTCAGCGAGTTAGACTACCCTCGCTAACTTTAATTGTAGAGTCCGACGCGAGACGCTAAGGCGTGAATTCTGGAGTCTCGTCTACCGCTTTCCAGGCAACCGGCGTGACGGGTCTATTGAACGTAAACATCGGAGATTGTCTTGGCGGATAGACAACATCGAGTGATTGATAGACAAGTTGCCGTACAAGCTGACGATAGAGCACCTTCGTGTCGGGCTTGGATTGGGCTGTGAAAGATAAGGCTATGAGGCGTTGTTCGGGATCTACCCAGAAGTAAACGCCGCTCGCACCTGCCCAATAGAACTCTCCGACGGACCCATGTGAAGGATTTCTGCCCTGAACCGTTCTCACCGCGAAGCCCAGCCCGAACCCCTGGCCCATCTCAGGGGACGGTGTAATCGGACGTAAAAGGTTACGCATATTTGCGGGAAACTGGACGTCGGGGCCAAGATGGTCGCTGGTCATGAGCTGGACTGACTTTTCGGACAGGATGCGCACTCCGTTGAATTTCCCTTTTTCGAGAAGCATCTGTGCGAAGCGAGCGTAATCTCCTGCGGTCCCGTACATACCAGCGCCACCCGAAAGGCCGACTGGTCTTTTTCGAAGGCGAGCCGCAGCTCTCTCCCGCAGCGGCATTGTGTCGGGCCCGGAGGAACCCGCAGGGGAGTCGTACGCTGGATCCCACGCAAAAGCGGCATCTGGGTCAACCTGGAACTTGAGCGATGTGAGGCCCAAGGGGCCCGTAAGGCCGTCAGCAATGAATTTGTCCAGCGGTTTCCCAGAGACCACTTCGATCACGCGACCAAGAACGTCTGTCGAGATGGAGTACTCGAATGTCGAGCCAGGTTGATGAGCAAGAGGCATCTTGGCGAGACGTTGGACCGTTTCCTCCAATGAGACATCTAAGTTTGCGCTCCAAACTTGAGCTCCGGCAGATACCTCGAAACGGGTTCGTCTAGACAAAGGAGGCCATCCTCGACGAGAGTCATGGCCGCGACGGAGGTGACTGCCTTGGTCATCGAAGCGAGCGCAAACACGGTGTCCTTCGTCATCGCAACATTCGCGGGCCGGTCGGAAAAGCCGAACGCCCTTTCATAGACGATCTTCCCATTGCGCGCGATCATGACGACAGCACCGGGGAGTTCTCCAGCAGCAACGCCAGCTTCATATCGTTTGTCCAATTTGCGGAGTCTTTCCGGAGAGATGCCTTGACGTTGCGGAGTGTCGCGGGGAAACTGGGCCACTGCACGGTTCCTGAAGCGAGCACAGATTTCAGGCCAGAATCTTTTCGTAGGCATGTTTACCTTGCTCTTTCAGGGATGAGGTGCGGCGCAAGCACTCAGTGCAGCAATAGGTAATCGAACTGACGAACCCGACCCGTTTCATCAGCGCAGATAATGAGCTAGGGGCGAAAGTGTCCGGTTTGACAAACGTCTACTGCGGTGCCTAGTATTCTATCTTCTGACAGAAACTGTCAAGTAAGGCTGCTTCCGCCATTTTTGAGTACGAGTTCACCTGGATTGAGGTAGCACATAATCGCTTCGTTGAGCCGATCCAGGCTTCACAAGCAGATTCCCGAATGGTTGGTGTTTCGAGCAGTCCGTTTTTCGGTTACCAGCATTTTTGAAATGGGAGCGTCAGCTCATGTCAGTCTGCAATAGTTCAACTAGTCGTCGTTTCCTTCTGGGCGGATCTTTCGTGCTCTTCGCGTCGCTAGGCACATTGCTTACAGCGCAAGAGAACCCTTTGGCTCCAGGTGCTCCAGAGATCTGCAAATTTGTTGGAGGCCCGCAATTTGGAGGAATCGAGCCCCCGATTGCAGAGACGGCCACTTGCGTCGATCCAGACTTCAACGGCAGGACACTGGTCATCGACAGCACCCAAGAACAGGTGCTTACTCTGCCTAATGGCGCGGCCATCCGCTATACCGAAGTCAAAAGCCACTTCCCACCATTTCGGACGCCGGCCGAACTTCCCGAAGGCATCGCAGGCAGTCCTTCTACAGCAAATCACAGCGTGGTTTGGCGGTTTCCAGAGAAGAAACTTTGGCACAATCGTTTTTTTCAGCAGACTTACCCGTTGCCGATTGAAAGCCTCAATGTCGTGGACAACCGATTCGCTTTCACAAACGGTGCCTTCACGGTAGGCGTGATCTCGGGAAGTCCAACGGCGGGATACCGAGTCATTGCCGCCGCAGCGAAGCTGGCCAAGGCCTACGCAGCTAAGTTGTACGGCAACAGCGATAGGATCTATGGCTATCTCTGGGGAGCCAGCGGCGGATCGGTGCAATCGCTGGGCGCGAACGAAGGTTCCACTGGAGTCTGGGATGGGATCATTCCAATCGTCATCGCAACGGATGGGCTGAATCCACATTCGTTTTGTTGGGACGGCTTCCAGGCGTTGGCCATCCCTGAAGCCAAGCGAAAGGGCATCACGGCAGCCGCAGCTCCCGGAAGCGGCACTGATCTCTATGCTGGGCTGAACCGCGAAGAGCACGACGCTCTCGATGAGGTGCTCAGCGCAGGCTTTCAACGGTCGGCATTCGAGTCTCTCGAGATCATGCCTGTAATCAGGGTGGCTTCGGCCAAACAAGATGTCATCCGCATTTACGACCCGACCTACGAAGACGATTTCTGGACGAAGCCTGGCTACGAGGGCGTCAACCCGCCTTCATATCTCTCTGCTGCTTTGGTCGATGACCTCATAACCGTTTCTTCGGTCCAGCATGACGCTAAGAATGTACCAACTTCCATAACGTTGGCGAGTATTCCAAAGTTGGGCTCGATTGGGTCGTAGGGTCTCGAATTCTACGTATATGGGGCGGACGGAAAGAGGATTACGGAAGGCAACGCAGTCTCGCTCGCGGGAAAGCTCAAAGAGAACACATTTGGCTTGGACCCGGAGAGAAACCCGGCGACCATGCTTGGCGCGCTCTCGACTGGCGCAAAGCTTAGGATCACCAACCGATTCGAGCTGGCAGCTGCTTTTTATCCACGTCATTCCGTTCTCGATAACGGAAACCCCGCCTATGACCAGTACAGGAATGCTGATCACAGCTTCAAGTACGTCCAACGAACGAAAACACCCATTCCCGTACCGTATCTTCCGAATCTCGGAGCGTCGGGCGGGCGGCGGCAGACGGGCCACCTGACGGTCAAGACGATTGTTCTTGAGAATCTTTCGGATCCTGCATCATGGGGCTATGTTGGGGGGTTCTACGCAGAGGAGGTCCGGAAGGCTATGGGTCCCGCAGCAGCAGATAGAACCTTTCGCCTGTATTACCAGGAGAACGCGGCGCACGGAGCAGACACCGACGAGAAGCCGGGCAAGCCGGGTACGATCCTGATTGCGGCTGGCGGAATTCTGAATCAGGCGATCCTCGATCTGGCTGCTTGGGTTGAGCAAGGCGTACCACCCCCAGCATCCTCACGCTACAAGCGTGATTCGCAAAACCAAGTTGTGCTGCCTCAGAAGGCGGAGGCACGTTTCGGTTTGCAACCCGTCGTGCATCTGACCGCCAATGGCAGTTCGCGGGCAACGGTCGGTGTCAATCAAGATGTTGACCTCAGGGCCATCCTTGAGGCGCCTGCGGGGGGCGGCAAGATCGTACGGTACGCCTGGTATTTGGGCGGCCAAGACTACAAGTTTGAAGACGCCGTAAGTGTAGAGAAGCCGGCTGCTCAGTTTACCGTTCAACGCAAGATACGTTTTCCCGCCCCCGGAGAATATGCAATCACTCTTCGCGGGGATGCACAACGGGAAGGGGACAAGAGCTCTACGAACATGACGCCACTGGAGAATCTCGCGCGCGTACGCATTGTGGTGCAATAGTGGCGACTTTAGCGACTCGATCCAACAACAGTTATGCCAATATGTGTAGCCATGCTCGTAACCGTTTGGCAAGGGTATCGAGCTACGCGTTCAAGGAGAAGAAGAATGGCTTTATTAGTGGGCAAGCGCGTGCTGCAGGTGATCGTTCTCGCGGCCTTTGCGGCTGTATACCAAGCAGCCAGTCCAAGAATGGACAATAAGCTTTATGGGCAGGTGCCTGTCGGCCAACGTGCTCCAGAGTCGCAGCCAGCACACCCTAACCTTTGGTATGTCGATATCAATCAGAAGGGCACGCAGTGTCTGATTGGCTCGAAGCATTTTCAACTCTGGCGAGCAAACGTTGATAAAGCGCAGAAGGTTCGGCTCTCAGGGCCGGCAAATTTTCCAACCGCTACCGTAGACTTTGCACCCGGCCAGTCAGTTGTAGATGTTGATCCTGAAACTTTCCCGGTCGGCGACGGGCTTAGTTTGCTGATTTCCGATAACGGGACTGGATCGACGCTGGGAGAGATCGTGATTGCGGTATTGGCCGAAGGTTCGGATACTCC
>CAXTPN010000002.1:0-52832 GCA_964246125.1 uncultured Acidobacteriaceae bacterium | reverse complement strand
GGGAAGCTCGCAGATGCTCTCAAGGGGCGGGGCTGCCTAAAGCAACTACAGCTGCTGGAAAGTTCCAAGGTTCAACCCAAAGCCTAGGGGTTGCTCAGCGTTGAGCTTGTGTTCTCTCCTGAGGACGGCAATCGAGGACCTTGCCATAGACTCTGATATTCGATATCGGCGGCTGGTGCATCGTTACAGTCCTAATGGCATGCCCTAGTACTTATGGAAACTGGTTTCCAACCGAGCGGAGAGAGTTTGGAGAGGATAACGATGCTGGAGGCGACTGCTGCTGGAGATCGGATACAAAGAGTAGCCGTCGTGGGCACAGGTGTTATCGGCGCCAGTTGGGCCGCTTACTTTCTCTCCAGAGGATTAGACGTGGCGGCGACAGACCCGACGCCGCAGGGTAAGCAGACTCTGTACAACCTGATTGAGCGCGTGTGGCCGGACCTGATCGAGATTGGGTTAGCTCGCGGGGCTTCCCTTGACAGACTTAGCTTTACGAGCGACTTATCTGACGCCTTGCAAGGTGCTGAGTGGGTTCAGGAAAGTGGACCGGAACGCATCGACGTTAAGCGGAAGCTCTTTGCCGAAATGGATCAGCTTACCCCGGCACAAGTCATTCTGTCGACCAGTTCCTCCGGCCTGTTCATGAGCGAAATACAGGCGCAGTGTGAGCATCCGCAGCGCTGCCTAACTGGGCACCCCTTTAATCCTCCGCATCTTATTCCGGCTGTTGAAGTGGTTGGTGGCCGATTGACAGGGGAGGATGCGATCGCCAGGGCGATTTCTTTCATGAAACAAATCGGGAAGCGCCCAGTCCGGCTCCACAAAGAAGTGAAAGGGCACGTAGCAAATCGTCTCCAAGCCGCCCTTTGGAGGGAGTGCGTTTCCCTTGTCTCGACTGGTGTCATATCAGTCTGCGATATAGACGAGCTAATCTGTTCGAGCCTCGGCCCGCGATGGGCAGTGATGGGTCCTAATCTCCTCTTCCACCTCGGGGGTGGCGAAGGAGGGCTGAGGCACTTCTTGGAGCACCTTGGAACACCGTTTTCTACCTGGTGGAATGACCTCGGAGAACCGGAGCTGACGCCTGAAATCAGAGCTTTGCTGGTGGCGGGAGTGCTGGAGGAAGTTGAGGGATCCGAAATGAAAGAACTGGAGGCAAGGAGAGACCGCATGCTGACCGCGGTGCTGAAACTCACCGGGCGCGGCTCCTAGGAGCTTGTTGAACAAGGGAGCATCGGTGCATGTTGGTTGGGGTTCTGGGTGGTTTTTGAAGCAAGTTCGCCCGCATGAGCTGTTTTAAACTTTCTTGGGTTCACAGTGTTCGCTTGGAAGGCGGAGCCTGGCTCTTTTGAAGTCTTCAGGCGCACTGCTGCGTGAGGCGCTGCGGTTGTTCGTTGCGCGATCAGCCTGGACAGCCTGAGCAGGTTGTGTGCGGTACAGGTGAAAACGAAGAAAGTCCACATCTGGCCAGAACGCCCATGTTCACCTGACCGAGCGGTCCGATCTGCTTCAGCCAGCCGAAGGTCTTCTCGACCAGAAAGCGGCAGCTCAGGATGATCGAATAGCCGGCGTGCTGCTTCCTTGCGGCATGTTCGGAGGCAATCTCGTTGAATAGGGAAGCAGCGAAGCTGCGCATCCATAATCGGCTTCGGGCGAGATCTTTTATGAAAAAACAGGTCATGGGCGATGCGCAACGCCCGGGTCGCCACGTGTTGATTCTGAAAGGGTCAAGAACATACTTGACAAGCCTGCACCAGCTTGGTTAACTTCGCTGACCTGATGGCATAAACTGTCGAATCTTGCCGTGACTGCCGTAGCGAATCGGAACCGCAGAGGCGTGAGAGATGGATAAGAAGCACATAAACATGCGGGACCGGTATCGATCACGTCGATGGGCGTGTTGTCCGCTTCGAGAAAAGCATGCGGCGGGAGGAGTCATGCTGAGACCGTGGACTTCGCTCGCTGCCGGGCCTTGTGTTCCTGAAAATCAGTTGTATTCCGAACATCTGCGGCCGACCTCGATCGGTTGAGCGGATAGCCAAGAAAGGAACGGATGCGCATACAAGGTGGTGTTATTTCTCTCGTGTTGGTGCTTTTCGGGATTGCGCCGAATGGGGTGCGGGCGCAGCAATCATGTGAGGATCTCAAGAAGCTTGCGCTCAAGCACGTAACGATCAACTCTGCCGTCTTTGTCGAGGCAGGTCCGATGAAGTCGCCGGAGGCGCCCGGCCAGTCTTCACAACCCCAAGGCAATGTTCCACGCCACTGCGAAGTCGAGGGTACCGCACGTCCCACGACCGATTCAGAGATCAACTTTCTGTTGTGGCTCCCATACGCTGGTGCATGGAACGGCAAATATATGCAGCTCGGCAACGGTGGTTGGGCCGGCGTAGTCTCATCCGCAAGCCTTACTCGCCCGCTAACGCTCGGGTACGCGGTCTCAGCTACCGACGATGGCCACGTTTCTCAAGCTGTGATTCCGCCCGACGCAACGTTCGCGATCGGACACCCGGAAAAACTGGTCGACTTTGGCTATCGCGCTGTACATGAGACGGCCTTGGCGTCCAAAGCCATTCTCGATACGTACTACGGCAAGCCGAACAGTCAAGCCTATTTCTCTGGTTGCTCCGATGGAGGTCGTGAGGCGTTTGTCGAAGCTGAGCGCTATCCCGAAGACTTCGACGGCATTCTCGCTGGGGCGCCCGCGAATCATTGGACGCATCAGATCGCGGGATTCCTCTGGGATGAAATGGCGGTGCACGCGACGCCGGAAAGCAAGATTCCTATCGGCAAGTTGTCTCTTATTCAGAAGACGGCGCTCAAACAGTGCGATGAGTTGGACGGGGTCAAAGATGGGCTCATCGAAAATCCTTTGAGCTGCCACTTCGATCCATCTGTTCTGCTTTGCCATGGAGCAGATTCTGCTGAGTGCCTTACCCAGCAAGAGCTGGTCACTCTGAGGAAGATTTACGGTGGCCCTAAAGATCCCGTTACCGGCGAACAAATCTACCCGGGTTATGAACCCGGCTCCGAGGCTGACCCTCTTGGTTGGAGCGCCTGGATTCTCGGGGACCTCCAAAACGGATTCGCGAATACCTTTTACGGACAAGCCGTTCATGAGGATCCTCGATGGGACTGGCACACGGCCGATTTACACGGCGAAGTGACCTTGGCGGAGCAGAAGACTGGTGCGATTTTGAACGGCTGGAGCCCTGACTTGCGCAGTTTCCGTGATCATGGAGGCAAGCTAATCCACTATCACGGCTGGGGCGATTCTGCTGTTGCTCCGCGCGATTCCATTGACTACTACAACCGCGTGCAGGCATTTCTCCGGACCTATCCTGACCCGCGTGCAAAGGACTCCGCCTCCATCGAGTCTTTCTACCGGCTATTCATGGTTCCTGGAATGCAGCACTGCGCCGGCGGCCAAGGGGCGACGGGCTTCGGCAACGGCGACATTCCAGCCGGTGTCTCCGATGATGCAGAGCACGACATCGTAATGGCCCTCGATCGCTGGGTAACATCAGGGATCGCTCCGGACCGGATCATCGCCACTGGTGCACTGGGGGCCGATCCAAAAGCTGGTATCAAGGGCACTCCGCTGACTCGTACGCTCTGTCCCTTTCCAGCTGTGGCCCACTACAACGGCTCTGGAGATACCAACTCCGCAGAACACTTTAGTTGCGTTGCTTCTCCAGTCAAATGAACGCAGCGACCAGCAAAACTGAGAGGGCCCGTTCAGGCAGCCGACCGCGCCTGTTTTGCCTCAAATTGCGGGCTGGATGATTTCCTGGAGCAACTTGGAACACGAGTTTTCACATGGTGGAATCGCGTGCGGAAACGGACCCGACGAATCAAATCAAAGCTTTGCTCGTGGCGGGAGTGCTGACGGAAGACGAGGGATCCTGATTGATGAACTGCAGGAGGGATACATTGTATGCTCAGCGCCGACGCTGTAGGTGCCCGGGGGATCTCGCAGCAAGCGCGCTAAGCGCTTACCTGTGTATGCCTCACGCGACCACCGGTGCGAAACAGGTACACGGAGAGCTAGAGCGCCGGCGAGGAGGCCCCGCTCTCATAGATATGCAGCATTTTACGGAAGCATAAAAAAACACTTGACAATCCATAACCAATCTCAATATCTTCTTCGCTGACTGGCAGAAACTGTCAAATACTACGTGGACTGCCGCAAGTAATAAAGACCGCAGGGTTTTGGGCGATGGCCAAGGAGAGAACATGCTAAACAATGATTTAGGTCGCTCAATGAGCAGGTTGTCAGCGACAGCGTTTTTCGTTATGGTCCTCTGCCTGCTGACACCCGTGCGCCTGTTTGGTCAGAGCTCTACCGCTTCTCTGAACGGAACTGTCAAAGACGTAACCGGCGCGGTGGTTCCCGACGCAAGAGTGATCGTGATTCAGACAGAGACGAACTTCACTTCAGACGTGCAGACCAAGCAAGACGGGTTCTTCCGTTTTTCGACTCTACCTCTCGGCCCATATACATTGAAGGTCACCAGGGAGGGATTCGAGGGCTACGAACAGACCGGCATCGTGCTCACTGTGGGTCAGTCGGCAACTGTTCAGGTCGCGCTTAAAGTCGGGGCGGCTAACGTAGAGATCACTGTCGCGGGTGGTACCCCGGCCATTGACAGCACCGACAGTACTATCCAAACGGTAGTGGATCAAGCGGTGGTGGAGGGACTTCCTCTGAATGGCCGCAACCCTGCGGCGCTGGTCTACACCGCACCTGGAGTTACGGACGCACTCCTAAACCCAAAAGGGACGAATGCGAACGTACCTATAGCTCCGGGCGCTAACCTGCTCAATGAGAGTGCCCCTACTGCCAATGGTGTACGTCCGGGCGGCACGTACTTCTCGCTAGATGGGGCGACAAATGTCGAGCCCCTTGCAGTAGTCGGGGGACCGTTTCCTAATCCTGACGCGACACAGGAGTTCTCTGTGGTGACCGGTAGCTACGGTGCGCGCTATGTCTCTGCACCTGGGGGGGCGGTGAACATTGTTACGCGATCTGGGACAAACGCCATCCACGGTTCCGTGTTTGAGTTCATCCGGAACGGCGCCGCGAATGCGCAGAATTACTTCTCGACGACGCCAGACACTCTGAAGCGGAACCAATATGGCTTTGCCGCAGGCGGACCTATCCTCAAGAACAGACTCTTCGTATTTGGCTCCTACCAACAGACGGCCATTCGCGCTCAAAACCTTATTGACGCAAATGTCGGACTGGTGACGCCATCTGAGAACCAACAGAAAGGTCAATTCAAGCAGATCTCCACTGGAACAGTAGTGCAGGTTCCACTGAGCAAGGTTGCAACAAATCTATTCAAATACATCCCGCCACCGAACTTTGCGGTTAATGGCCTTTTGCAATATTACAATTCGACGTCGCCGCTTAGGACGAATGATCCTCAGGGCGTTGTCAAGGTGGATTTCACCGTTGGCGCTCATCGAATCTTTGCCCGCTACTTTACGGACCGTCTAACCATCGCTTCGAATCCGATCTCTCCTAGCACTCAAACTGCCAGCGGCTTCAACTTGTTGACTGCAACACAGGGTCAGGCCGGCAAGTGGAATGCTTATGCGGTGGGCGATACCTGGGTGCATAGGGCTTTCGTCATCGATGGCCGTGCGTCCTATATCAGTGCAGAAACAACTAGCGCACCCGACCCAAGCCTGTCTAACCTGAATCTCGTAAAACTAGGGGCTACGGGGGTAACGATCGGCGCGCAGCCCACGCTGTCCACCTTCTACGCTATCGGAAGTCTGTTTGCGGCTGGTGGGGACAGTGGCACGAGCAAGTCCACTTCCAACGACTACAGTCTCAATGTTCTCCACTCCGGGGGGAAGCATGAGCTTGATTTCGGTACGGAATTCAGGTTCATAAAGTACACCCAGAATGATGTAGGGTCGCAGAATCCACAATTTGCGTTTGTTGGTTTGCACACACTGTATCTTGGGCCCGGTGCTCTGGACAATAACGCTCTGGCGGACCTCCAGGAAGGTTATCCGTACGAATTCCTGCAAGGAGATGGCGCCTTCCAGGACATCACCGGACATTTGTTCGGCATCTATGCGCAGGACAAGTATCGGGCGACGAGTCGGCTAACCCTTACGGGCGGGTTGCGGTGGGATCCCTTCCTGCCATACACGCCGGCTAACGGCCACATCAGCTGTTTCAATGCAGGACAGCAATCGAAGGTCTATACCAACGCGCCGCTTGGTTTGATTTACCCCGGAGATCCAAATTGCAGCAGCGGCGGAACCTCGTCGAAGTACAACATCGTTCAGCCTCGGTTAGGCTTTGCGTATCAGCTTGACTCGAAGGGAAATACCGCGTTGCGCGGTGGGTACGGTCTCTACTCGACGCAATTTCAGCTTGTGAGCCTAGGCGGCTTCGTCGCGCCGCCCTTCACGCGTTCGTTTCTGACAGTTACACCAGTCGGATTTGAGAATATCGACTCGCCGTGGACCTCAAACGGCAAGACGGACCCGTTTGCGGGGGGCTTTCAAGACGCGAGCTATCAGCCACCTGCAAATGTGAGCTTTGCGAATGCCACGGCTATCGGGCTCTCCGGCTCAGCACTAGACCCGAAGTTCAGACCCGCTTATGTCCAGCAGTTCTCACTATCACTCCAGCAAGCATTCACGCGTTCCGACAGTATCGAGTTAGCCTATATCGGCACAGAGAGTGTTCACGTTGCGCAGAGCTACGATGCCAACTTGCCCGTCTTCAACAGTGCGACACCCACTGCGCTTGGTACGAGGCCATACGGAGCCGAAGGACTCACGCAAATCCTGACCTTGGTGAGCAATTCGACCGCGAATTACAACGGGCTGAACTTCACTTTCCGTCACCACGGGGGAGGTGGACTCGATCTGGTGTCCGCGTTCAATTGGTCCAAGTGCTTGGATGATGGCTCGGTTCCTCCGACTACCACGGGAATTTACGGTGCGACCGGACTCGGTGACAATCGAGTGGCAAATGGTGCCTACTTGCCCGGTGCTCGTCGCGGCCGTTGTGACTTTGATCAGAACCTCACGTCACGGACGACAGTGGTTTGGAATCTTCCCGCCCTGAAGGGAAGCAACAGGCTTGTGCAGACGGCTCTCGGGTCGTGGTCGATCACGGGACTTGTAGTCGCAGACGCCGGTCAGCCGTTCAGCGTGACGGATGGTGCAGGAGCTTCTCAGACCGGTCTAGGGCTCGATCTCGCCAATACCGTGCCAGGAGTCCCAACTTATGTAGGAGGAACACTCAACATCAAGGCTTTTACGGCCAATACTCCGGGCACATACGGAAACCAGCAGCGTAACTCGCTCAGAGCTCCCGCTTACGTGCATGTCGATCCCGCAGTCATGAAGAACTTTGCACTTTTCACAGAAAAGCTACACCTGCAGCTTCGCGCCGAGGCCTTTAACGTTTTCAACCACCCCAACTTCCTTCAGCCTGCGTCTGACTTCAATGCGCCGAGCACCTTCGGCCAAACCATTGGGGTGAGAGACCCTCGTATCCTCCAGCTCTCGGCCAAGTTCTTGTTCTAAAATCTGCAACGCTCGAGAGCCTTCTAGACGTTGCTTCGGATAAATCGGAGAAGCATGGACCGAGGGTGAGGGTCAGGCCTGAATTTAGGCTTGGCTTCATTCTCGGAAGTCCAGCGAAGATTGAAGACTAAGACGCTTCGTCACAAGAGCATAAATCCGGCAGAGTCTGTTAGTCTTGGCAGCGTACCCTAAGGCTGCCCACTCTGTGCTCTAGAGGATTTAGAATGCAAGCAACATTTCACGTCCGGAAGCAGGATCTTGTCCGGAATGCCATATACGATTCTGCGGTTGATCTGTTTGCACGGGACGGATTCGATGAAACGACTCTGGAAGATGTGGCCAAAGGGGCCGGTGTTTCGCCACGCACACTTTACCGGTACTTCGCGACCAGGGACGAACTCTTAGCGCATCGCGTGATCGGTTATGGCAAGAAGCTCGTGGAAACGGTAGAGGCATGTCCCGTCAAGCTCTCGCCGCTGGATACTGTTCGCCATGCTGCGGTGGAGGCTACCGGTTGGAATATCGCCCAACCTCGAACGAGAGAGATCATCGATATTTCCTCTACCCATCCTTCCGTGAGGCAAGCTCAACAATCCGTAATCGCTGAGATTCAGGAAAAGCTCACTGAGGCTTTCGCAGCCCGTTTACGGAATTCATCGGCGTATGATCCGAGACCTCGCATCTATGCCAGCGCGACGTTGATGATCGTTCAGAGCGCCCTCTCGCTTTGGTACCATGGTGTCTCTGTGGAACCGAGTGCAGCAGTGAAAGAGGTCATGCGACACATGTCTCGCCTTTTGTGTGAAGGTTGACGGAGAGACTCTGGGCGCAATGGTGAAGACTGATTTCGGTCTGCAGGCCGTGAGGAGTTGAACCATAATCTGCTCTAATGCGTTATAACGGGTCAACGAGGCGAGCCTGACGCTGGCCTGCCGCCAAGGTGTACTAGCTGGGCTACCCGGACCGCAGTCAAAGAACTTTCTCTCCTCCGCTCACTTAGTCCTTGGTAATTTAAGCGAGTGCCGTCTTACGGCAAGAACATCGGTGTGCTCGTGTGCCAGCCAGTAGGTAGGGCATAAGTAGGCGTACCTACGATGACTTAATGCCAGCCTTATCCATGGCGTTTAGAACACAATCGACATGGCTGAAGTTGAAAACGCCTTCCTGCGGTTCTAGGGTGCCCCAGGTGGACTCAGCGATCCGTGCAACCGTAATGTTGGCCGCCTTCATCAGGCGAATATCTTTATCCAGGCGATCAGTCGGCGAGTATTCGGTAATAAAACAGCGCCGAAAGGAATCGACTCGAAGGGCTCTTGGTGTGATTGCCCTGAAGCAGCACCACCGAGGAAAGTGGATAAGGCGAGCACTGGAGTCAGTAAAGGACCGAAGGTAATCCTCGCAAATCTGATAAGAAGCCTCTTGGGTCTGGTTATTGCACTTCAAACGAAACGATTCAAATGCCGACCTGAGGTGCCCCCGAACGCCCTGGCACTTTTGGAACTGATTCAAACCCATCCACCGTCAACGATATAACTCTGGTTGGTGATGCCAGAGCTGTCATCGGCGGCTAGAAACAGCACCAGCCGCGCCACCTCTTCGGGCAGAATCATACGCTTGAGTGCTTGCGCACTCAGGATCTCGTCGCGATACTCGTCTGTAAACCAAAGGCGCGCCTGGCGGTCCGTCAGGATGGCGCCCGGTAGTACGCAGTTGACCCGGACTTCGTTAGCCCCCACTTCATGTGCGAGCGTGCGGGTCAAACCCACGATGGCGGCTTTAGCGGTCACATAGATTGGGAGTCCGGTTGAAGGAATTATCCAACCAATCGAGCTCAAGTTGATGATCGAGCCGCGCTCTTGCTGCCGCATGGCAGGAAGCACACACTGGCAAAGAAAGAACTGCTGCTTGAGATTAACGGCCATGATGCGGTCCCAGGAAGCGGGCGTTACGTCTTCCGTGCGATGGCGCGTGTCGTCTCCGGCGTTGTTGACTAGAACATCGACTGAACCATGTCTGCTGCTGATCTCCGCAAAGGTCCGTTGCAGTGCGTCGATGTCAGTGAGGTCGCAGCCGTAGAAAGCCGGAGGAGGCAGGCCGAGGGTCGCGACAGAATCGCTAAGTTTCCGCCCCGCCTCGGCGTTGATGTCGAGGAAGACCACTTTGGAATTCTGCCGCGCGAAGGCGAGCACGATGGACTCGCCGATGCCGCTAGCTCCTCCTGTCACCAGTACAAGTCTTCCCGCGAGACTAGGATAGATTGCGAATTGTGGTGTTCTCGACATAAGTCTCCGTCTAGTGGGATTCTCGAGTGACTGTGGTGCCGCGGCAGCCT
Source organism: uncultured Acidobacteriaceae bacterium (assembly GCA_964246125.1). Lineage (GTDB taxonomy): Bacteria > Acidobacteriota > Terriglobia > Terriglobales > Acidobacteriaceae > Edaphobacter. Next base: position 42,937 of record CAXTPN010000002.1, on the reverse strand, counting down.
AGCAAGAAGTCGAAGTCGGCACCGGTAGAGGCCTGACTGACGTGCTGAACGTAGAGCCGCTGGTACCCGCTCGTCGGCAGGTCGGTGGGCGAAGTCCAACTGTCAAGACGCTGCCGCAGTTCGTCCTCTGATAACTCCAGTTCGAGAGTTCTGGCCTCTACGTCCAGAGAGATAAAATCACCCTCGCGCACCACCGCGAGAGGCCCTCCCGCCGCTGCTTCTGGGCAAACGTGAAGTATTACAGTGCCGTAGGCAGTGCCACTCATACGTGCATCTGAAATGCGCACCATGTCCTTGACTCCCCGGGCCAGCAGCGCCGGAGGTAGGCCCATGTTTCCTACTTCAGCCATGCCGGGATAGCCACGTGGGCCACAGTTCTTCAGCACCATCACGCAGGTTTCATCGATATCGAGCTTGGGATCCATAATTCGTTCCCGATAATGCTCAATCGTTTCGAACACAACTGCACGCCCGCGATGCTTCATGAGGTGTGGAGAGGCCGCAGAAGGCTTCAATACTGCGCCGTCGGGTGCCAAGTTGCCGCGGAGGACGGCGATGCCGCCATGCTCTACCAGCGGCTTGTCAAATGCCCGTATCACATCAGAGTTATAGTTGACGGCTCCGGAGCAATTCTCTTTGATGGAGCGCCCGGTCACCGTAAGTGCATCTCCGTTCAGCAAACCACGTTCCTCAAGAGTATTGATCACAACGGGAAGCCCTCCTGCATAGAAGAAGTCCTCCATGAGGTATTGCCCGGACGGTTTCAAATTCACGATTGTAGGCACATTCCGCCCCAAGCGATCCCAATCCTCAAGGGAGAGCGGTACTCCGACCCGACCGGCGATCGCAAGCAGATGGATAACAGCGTTCGTCGAGCCTCCCAGTGCCGCGTTGACGCGGATCGCATTTTCAAAGGCGTTGCGGGTGAGGATTTGCGATAATTTCATATCCTCACGAACCATCTCAACGATGCGCCTACCGGAATGATGGGCGAGCACGAGTCGCCGCGAATCAACCGCTGGAATGACACCACCATTTGGCAACGCAAGACCTAGTGCTTCGGCCATCGAGCCCATCGTCGACGCAGTGCCCATCGTCATGCAATGGCCTGCAGATCGTGACATGCAGGCCTCGGCTTCGGTGAAGGCGGCCTGGCTCATAGTTCCGGCTTTCACCTCCTCGCTGAACCGCCATACGTCCGTACCGGAGCCGATATCGCGGCCTTTGTACTTACCGTTCAACATCGGGCCGCCCGAGACAACGATCGACGGGATATCGCAACTCGCGGCACCCATGATCAGTGAAGGTGTCGTCTTGTCGCAGCCTGTCATCAACACCACGCCATCGATCGGGTTTCCCCGAATACTCTCTTCCACGTCCATGCTCACCAGATTTCGGAAAAGCATGGCTGTAGGACGTAGGTTTGTTTCGCCGGTAGACATTACGGGGAACTCCAGTGGCAGACCGCCAGCCTCCCAGACTCCCCGCTTGACGCGCTCGGCCAGATCGCGTAGGTGAGCATTGCATGGAGTCAACTCCGACCAGGTATTACAAATCCCGATGACTGGACGTCCGTCAAACACATCGGCAGGCAAGCCCTGGTTCTTCATCCAGCTACGATGAATGAAAGTGTCCTTTCCCGTGCCCGAAAACCAGGAAGCCGACCGGTACGTTCTTGGCTCTTTCATTGTCTATGCCTTCACTTTCCTTGCCTGAGCAGTTCGGCGATGTTTCTTGATCGATGTTGCGTTGCCGTTCGTGAGTCTATGAGCGATATCCTCCGACGTTTGGTCGAGTACTGCCAGCATTGCGGACATTGCGCTGTGGCTATCCCGATCACGAATCGCGCTGGCGACAGCTCTGTGCAGAACCAGAGAGCGAAGATAGGCGGGGCGGTCTTGATTCGTAAGCTGGAAACTTTGCGCTAGTGCCGCCTGGATCATCGCCCCAAACGGCAGCATGAATATGTTGTGCGTTGCTTCCAAGATGGCGAGATGAAACTTCAGGTCCGCCGCGACTGACGCCCGGAGATCTTCCGTGGCGTCCGTCATCCCTCGGTAAGCAGCTTCGATTTTTTCAAGGTCGGTGGCTGTGGCGCGCTCTGCCGCCAATGCAGCTGCCTGCGGTTCTATTTGACGCCGAACCTCAAGCAGGTCTGCCAGACCTTCGGAAACATCAATGCCGGAGAAAAACCAGCCAAGCACCTGCGGGTCAAGCATATTCCAGTCACCGCGTGGCCTCACGCGCGTGCCTGTCTTGCGCTTTATCTCAACCATACCTTTAGAAGCGATGACTTTGACGGCTTCACGAAGAACGGTACGGCTGACGTTGAACTGCAGGCTCAAGTCTGCCTCATTTGGCAGGGTCGCACCGGGCGGGATTTCTCCCTGCGCAATGCTTGACCCAAGTTGCCGCGCGACCTCATTATGCAGAGTCTGCCTAGGCTCGAAAGAGCGTGCGATGGAAGAAATGATTGGTGTCTTAGCGCCAGGCATGACAAAGAGTATACATATGATGTTATGACAAGGTATACTCGGCTCCGCCGCCGATGTTCACTCAACAGGAGCAACTTGCCAGCAATCACCCCATTTCCGATTCTTCAAGACAGACAGGGAAAACATCATCATCGGCACGAAGACTTCACAGCGGTGGACGCCCTGGGAGCCATGCTTCGCGAAGTCGTACGGGGTGACGTCCAGTTTGACGAGGGGTCAAGGGCGCTCTATGCCACTGATGCTTCAAACTATCGGCAAGTGCCGATCGGTGTTGTCCTGCCGCTGGACGTGGAAGATGTCGAAGCGACTATAAGCACATGCCGTCACTTTGGTGCTCCCGTCCTGTCGCGTGGTGGGGGTACTTCCCTCGCAGGTCAGTGTTGTAACGCCGCAGTGGTTCTGGATTATTCGCGGTACATGGATCGGGTGCTGGAAGTGGACCTCACGAAGTGTTCGGCCCGAGTACAACCGGGACTGGTCTTGGACCGGTTGCGCGACGAAGCAGAACGATTTGATCTGACCTTCGCGCCGGACCCGGCAACCCACAGTCGTTGCACCTTGGGTGGCATGATCGGAAACAACTCTTGTGGTGTACACGCCCTGATGGGAGGCAAAACGGTCGACAACGTGGAGTCTCTAGACATCCTGCTCTACGACGGCACGCGCATGCAGGTTGGACCCACGAGCGACGAGCAACTGGACGCTATCACCGCCGCCGGCGGTCGGAAGGGTGAGATTTTCGCGGGCCTCAAGCATCTGCGTGATGTGTATGCCACCCTAGTGAGGGAGCGGTTTCCCGACATTCCGAGGCGCGTTTCCGGCTACAACCTGGATCAATTGCTGCCGGAGAAAGGGTTCAATGTAGCGCGAGCGCTGGTAGGGTCTGAAGGAACTTGCGTTACGGTTCTGGAAGCGACCTGCAGACTCACCCACAGCCCTCAGCATCGCCGTCTTGTAGCGCTTGGCTTTAGTGATGCTTTCGTAGCCGCGGATCATGTGCCTCAGATTTTGGCTCACCAGCCAATAGGTCTCGAAGGTTTCGACGGTCTACTTATAGACTTCATGCTGCGCAAAAGCTTGGCCGTGGACGATGTCGCACTGCTCCCTGAGGGCAAAGGATTTCTCCTGTGTGAGTTCGGCGCAGATACAGCAGATGCCGCAGACGAGCTCGCATTGGATTTCGTCCGCAGAACAGCTGACTTTGCGGAGCGGCCGGCCCCTGCCCTCTATACGGCGGAACAGGCGCAGCGTGTCTGGAAGGTCCGCGAGTCAGCGCTAGGTGCGTCTGTCTTCGTGCCCGGAGAGAAGATTAGCTGGGAAGGGTGGGAGGATTCCGCCGTTCCGCCCGTTCACCTTGGAGCATATCTCCGCGAGCTTTTTGCCCTTATGGATGTCTACGGCTACCGGTCGCCCATGTACGGGCACTTTGGTCAGGGTTGCGTCCATCTTCGCATCAGCTTTGACTTCACGACAGGCGATGGCATCTCCGCTTATCGTCGCTTCATAGATGAGGCTGCCGACCTCGTACTACGATACGGCGGGAGCTTCTCCGGAGAGCATGGTGACGGACAAGCACGTGCTGCGTTGTTGCCCAAGATGTTCGGTCGAGAGTTGATGCAGGCGTTTGTTGAGTTCAAACGTCTCTGGGACCCGACAAACAAGATGAACCCGGGTAAGCTGATCGATCCAATCGCAGTGTATGACCCCGTCGAGAATCTTCGAGTCGGCAAGCCAGAGGAGAGTCGGGGCGAGAAGCAATGGTTCACCTTCTCGAGCGACGGCGGCTCATTCGTCGCGGCGACTTCACGCTGCGTCGGCGTGGGTGCGTGCCGCAAGCAAGAAGGCGGTACTATGTGCCCGAGCTTTATGGCGACGCGGGACGAAAAGCACTCCACCCGAGGCCGAGCTCATCTCCTTTGGGAACTCTTGCAGCGCGACGTGCTGAAAGATCGATGGCAGAATCAGGACGTGAAGGAAGCCTTAGATCTGTGCCTGTCCTGCAAGGCGTGTAAGACAGAGTGTCCTGTGAACGTAGATATGGCGACGTGGAAGGCGGAGTTTCTCGCGCATCACTTCGAGTCCACCAGCCGCCCAATCCAGCATTATGCCTTCGGCTTCATGGACCGCTGGTCCAGGCTCGCTTCGTGGGCGCCGTCTATAGCAAACTTGCCTCTGCGCCTCCCTTTTGCTGACATTCTTATGAAACGAACGCTGGGAATCGCGTCGGAGCGAGTTCTTCCGCGCTTTGCTCCAAAGAGCTTCCGTCGGCAGTTCCGTGCTTCTTCGAGAAGAACGGATGCAACGCCTTCTGTGCTGCTCTGGCCAGACACCTGGAACAATTACTTCAACCCTGAGGCGTTAGTCAGCGCCAATTTACTTCTTCAAGCGTCAGGGCACTCCGTTAGTGTTCCCGAGCAACACGTTTGTTGTGGCCGACCGCTTTACGATTTTGGTTTTCTCGATCAGGCCCGTCAATATCTACAGACCATTCTGGACAAGTTTGAGCCAGAGATTCTTGCCGGCATTCCGTTTGTGATGTTGGAACCTAGCTGTGCGAGTGTGTTTCGTGACGAACTGCTCAATTTCTTTCCCAGGGATGAACGGGCAAAGCGATTGAGCCGCCAAACTCTGATGCTCAGCGAGCAACTCACACGGAGTCGTGGAACTTGGAAACCGCCCGACTATTCTGGGCGGCGCATGGTGGTGCATGGTCACTGCCACCAGAAAGCCCTGCTCAACATGAAACAGGAGATCGCTCTACTGCAAGAAACCGGTGCCCAAGTGGATCTGCTGGACGCAGGTTGCTGTGGAATGGCAGGACCATTTGGTTTTGAGGCTGATAAGTTCGATATCTCGCAAAGGCTTGCCGAGCGGAGCTTGTTGCCGGCGGTGAGGGCAGCGGATTCTGAAGACATTCTGATCTCCAACGGTTTTAGTTGCCGAGAGCAGATCAAACAAAACAGCACGCGGCGGGCACTGCATAGTGCTGAAGTCTTACGGGGGTTCTGCCAATGAGCGCCTTTTTCGCCAACCCTCAGACGCGCGTCCCCTGGCCGATTGTCGATATGCCCTTCGAATTAGGAGAGAATCCTCTTTGGCATCCGATAGAGCAAAAGCTCTATTGGACGGATATCCTTCGCGGTCGCATCTACCGATACGATCCCACGACGCGCCTGCATGAGGAAATTTACTGCGGACGCCCTGTCGGAGGCTTCACGTTTCAGGCGGGCGGCGGTCTTCTCCTCTTTCTGGACCGGGGAAGCATTGCTATCTGGCGAGACGGTTCCGTCTTTCCGCTGCTCGAAGAAATTCCTGCAGAACGGGAGTCGCGTTTCAACGATGTGATTGCCGATTCCAGTGGCCGCGTATTTTGCGGCACTATGGCGTCTGCTCAGGGGAACGGCTCTCTTTACCGGCTCGATGTCGACGGCAGCTTGCGGGTCATCGTAAGCGATGTCGAATGTTCCAACGGCCTTAGTTTCGGTTTAGAAAACCGCAGCCTGTTTTACACCGACTCATTTCGTGGTGAAATTTACCGCTTCGAGTATTCGGCTCAGACTGGTGAGATCGCAGAGAAAACGCTCTTCGCCGGCTTTCTCGCAAGGGAAGGCCTTCCGGACGGGCTCACAATCGACGCAGACGGCTGCTTGTGGTCAGCGCTTTGGGATGGCGGTTGTGTTGTTCGTCTGTCCCCTCAGGGAGATGTCATTGATCGTGTCGCAGTGACGACCCCTAAAACGTCAAGTCTTTCATTTGGCGGGGAACACTTTGATGAGATGTACATCACCACTGCCGGGGGGGCGCAGCGAAGTGCTGAAGACCCACACGCGGGGGCGCTTTTTAGCTGTATTGCAGATGTGCGCGGTGTTGCAGAAAACTTTTCGCGAATTCCGAATCAAAGAATTCAACTCACGCATTGAAGGGTATCTATGAACCAGATTGACTTGCAAAATCGTCACGCCGTGGTTACCGGTGCAGCACAGGGCATCGGTCTTTCGGTCACCAAACGGCTGCTTGCGTCCGGTGCCTCCGTTTCGCTCTGGGATCGCGACAAAACACTGCTCGAGAAGACTGTCGGTAGCCTTGAGCAGGGAGAGAAAGCATTGGCCGCTGAGGTAGACATCGCGGATGCCGCGAGTGTTGCCGTTGCGACAAAGCAGACTATCGAACGTTTCGGCAAGATCGACATTCTCGTTGCCAACGCCGGGATTGCAGGACCAAATCACACAACCTGGGAATACCCGATTGACGCCTGGAAGCAGGTCATCGAAATCAACTTAGTCGGAACGTTTTTGTGTTGTCGTTCTGTGGTTCCGCACATGATGGAGCGTGGGTATGGCCGTATAGTCAACGTTGCTTCCATAGCAGGGAAGGAAGGAAATGCCAACGCCTCTGCGTACAGCGCTTCTAAGAGTGGTGTGATTGCGCTAACAAAATCTTTAGGGAAGGAAACGGCAGGCAAGAACATTGCGGTCAACTGCATCACCCCTGCGGCGGCACGCACCGCCATCTTTGACCAGATGTCCCAAGCGCATATTGATTTCATGCTGTCGCGGATACCGCGTGGACGCTTCTTAGAGGTGGATGAGGTCGCTTCAATGGTCGCCTGGCTTGTGTCGGAGGAGAACTCCTTCACAACAGGCGCGGTCTTCGATCTCAGTGGCGGACGGGCTACTTACTAGCGGGCCTCATTTGAAAGGAGAAGAGATGAAACTATTACGCTACGGGCTAAAAGGGGAAGAACGACCAGGCGTTGTGGACGATCAAGGCGGGATCAGAGATCTTTCGGCACACTTGAGAGACTTGGGCGGCGATGAGCTGAGCGACGAGATGTTCGAGCGGCTGAGGAATCTTGACCTTTTTTCGTTGCCTTTGGTAGATCCGAATGTCAGGCGTGGACCCTGCGTGTCAGGGGTGGGCAAGTTCTTGTGCATCGGTCTGAATTACGCGGACCATGCCGCCGAGTCCGGGATGGTGATTCCATCCGAACCGATTGTCTTTATGAAGGCAACGTCTTCTATCGTCGGTCCCAACGACGAGGTCATAATCCCAAAAGACTCCGTGAAGACGGATTGGGAGGTTGAGCTTGGGGTCGTCATCGGCAAGGAAGCAAAGTACGTTCCAGAGCAGGAGGCTCTTGCGCACGTGGCCGGATACTGTGTGGTGAACGACGTTTCCGAGCGTGCGTTTCAGCTCGAAGGAACGGGTCAGTGGGTAAAGGGCAAAAGCGCTGACAGCTTCGGTCCGATCGGCCCCTTCCTGGTCACGCGGGACGAGGTTCCTGACCCCCAGAACCTACATCTCTGGCTGAAAGTAGATGATCATGGCTACCAAGATGGTTCAACGAAGACGATGGTCTTTGGCGTGGCTTTCCTAATCAGCTATCTCAGCCGCTTCATGAGTCTGAAGCCGGGAGACATCATCGCAACCGGCACTCCTCCCGGCGTCGGCTTCGGCCAGAAACCTCCGGTCTACCTTCGACCCGGCAATCAGATCACGCTTGGCATTGAGGGCCTCGGGGAGCAAAGACAGCAGGTCGTCTCGTATGCGCAATCACTTCACGGCTAACGGAGGTAATTTGCATTCACGTTGATGACGAGCTTGCCAATGAAGCCATAAGAGAAGTCGCGTTGGTATGCCGTATTTTGTCCGCTCCCAACGTGATGGGCCTCGACTGTTGCGGTCATTTGTTCCGATCGCCGCTCGTTGGGCAGAGAACTTTGATCAATCACATTGAGGCCAGAGACTTTCCGGATCAGGGGATATCCAAATAATGAGAGTTGCCATCGCTGCCCTTGTCTTTTCTTTCTGCTTCCTGCCGTCCATCGCTCAGACGCCACCGGAGCCTGTCTATCAAGACTCACAGGCGGCTATGTCCGCGCGCGTTGCGGATCTTCTGTCTCGGATGACGCTCGAAGAGAAAATCGCGCAGTTGGAATCTGGGCTCAATCGGCCTCCGTATCTGAGCAGTCCCGGCTCACAGTTGTTCGAAGGCAATACACTGAGCCAGGCCGCGGCAAAGAAGATGTTCGGGCTTGGTCTGGGAACGTTCGCGTTCCTTGACGAATTCAACGGAGTTCCTGACGGACCGGAAGATGTTCGCACCGAGGCTCACCGCCGCAACCTGCTCCAGCACTGGGTCAAGGACAACACGCGACTCGGCATCCCGCTCTTGTTCCACGGAGAGGCTCTGCACGGCGCGGTGGTAAAAGGTGCCACCTCATTTCCGCAGGCGGTCGCCCTGGGGAGCACATGGGATCCCGAACTGCTGACAAAGGTGTACTCCCGGATTGCTCTCGAAGAACGGGCATTGGGAAACACGCTCACTCTGTCGCCCGTACTGGATTTGAGTCGTGACCCGCGATTCGGTCGTGTCGAGGAGATGTACTCGGAAGATCCCTTCCTCGTATCAACGCTTGGCGTCGCTGCAATACGTGCTTTGCAAGGGTCGTCGGACCTGCTGGACCACGAGCACGTCTTCGCCACCGCGAAGCACTTTATTCACGGTCAACCCGAGAATGGGACGAATTCCGGGCCCAGTGATTATTCCGAGCGGACGATGCGAAGTATCTTTCTGGTGCCCTTCGAGCACGCTGTCAAGGACGCTCATATCGAAGTGATTTTGCCCTCGTACAACGAGACACGTGGCGGCATACCTTCCAGTGCGAACTCCTGGCTGCTGCGCGACTTGCTGCGCGGAGAGTGGGGCTTCCAAGGCATTACTGCCTCGGATTACGGGGCCGTTGATCAACTGTATACAGTGCACCATGTCGCCACTGACTTAGCAGACGCAGGTTTGCTTGCTTTTAGATCCGGGCTTGATATGGAGCTTCCGGAGGCTGTCGCATTTCCCGGCCTAGCAACGGATGTCCGATCCGGCAGACTCAGCGAGAGCGACGTCGATAAGTCCGTTTCCCGCGTGTTGATGGCGAAATTTCGAGCAGGTCTTTTCGATCAGCCTTTTGTCGATGAAGATCGGGCTGTGTCAGAGGTCGGCAGTCCGGCCGCCTCGCCGCTCGCTCGGAGAGCCGCAGATGAAGCGATCATCTTGCTCAAGAACGACCACGACATCCTGCCTTTGGGCGCAGCGAGAATCCGGACAATCGCAGTAATCGGTCCCAACGCGAATAAGGTACGACTGGGCGGGTATAGTGCAATTCCGAAGACTTACGTCTCTGTGCTGGAAGGGATCAAGCGGCGTGCCGGGAACGGAATGCGCGTGGTATACGCAGAAGGCTGCCGAATATCGGCTTTGGACACCGCCCCTAACAGGAATGGCATTGCGCCCTACGAGGCGCCCTCGGAAGAGACCGACAGGAAGCTGATGCAGGAAGCGATAAAGGTGGCAAAGACAGCGGACCTGGTCGTGCTAGTGCTCGGAGGTAACGAGGTTGTGTCACGTGAAGCACTCGGCGACATCGGGATGGCGAAGCCGGTCTATGGCGACTCAGACTCGCTCGAGCTGCCAGGACGCCAAGACGAACTGATTGAACGACTCTCCCAACTCAAGAAGCCAACTGTAGCTGTGTTGCTGAATGGCAAGGCGTACTCTCTTGACTTGCTGTCTCATCGCGTTTCGGCGATTCTCGAAGGGTGGTACCTCGGGCAGGAGACGGGGAACGCGATCGCGGGTGTTCTCTTTGGCGACGTAAATCCCTCAGGCCACTTGCCGGTGACCATACCCCGCAACGTGGGGCAACTGCCCGTCTACTACTACAAGACCCCTGCCGCTCGCCGAGGGTACGTGTTCGATGACAACTCTCCGCTTTACTCTTTCGGCTTCGGGATGACCTACACAAGCTTTAGGTTCGGGGTCCCAACGTTGAACAAGGCAAGTATCTCGACCTCGGATACTGCGACGGTTTCGTTTACGGTCAGGAATACGGGAAAGCGCGCTGGCGGCGAGGTGGCGCAGATGTACATCCACCATACGGTAAGCAGCACGGTGCAGCCGGTAATCATGCTTCGCGCTTTCGAGCGGGTACACCTGGAGCCAGGGGAGGTGAAGACCGTTACTTTCCATGTGGGACCGGAAGAACTCTTTGTTTGGAATGTGGCTATGCAGAAAGTGGTCGAGCCCGGATCAGTTGACATTTTCATAGGAGACACTTCAACCACTGAAAACAAAGTACGGCTGCAGGTGCAGCCGTGAGCTGCCGCTTCGCAGAGGAGATGCGGGGAAGATAACTGACGGCGCGCTGTTGGGGGCGGTCTCCCAGAAATGATACCCAGAGCTCTGGCTGCACTGACAAATCCGCGCCACGAAGCAGGAGCCACCCGTTTCTCAGGCCACTCGGCTACTCTTCAAGCGCCCTTAGACCGTCTCGAAGTCTTGCATTCTCCATGAGGTCCTACCCGATGTGTTCCATTCGTATTAGCCAAAACTCCAAAGTGCTTTCCCGGATGTCACCTTTCAGGCGCTATACAGCGCTGGTAACTGTGCTTGTTGCGTACTCGGCAATGGGACAAGCAGTCAACCTAGGCTCCCCAAGGACATGGCTGGCGCAGTGGATTACCAGCGTTGATGCCCCGCGGAAGGAAGCGTGCATGCTCCGCTTGCGAAAGGAGATCACGCTTGAGGCGGCTCCTGCGCACTTTGTTGTTCATGTTTCCGCGGACAATCAGTTTCTACTTTTGGTCAATGGAAAGCTGGTTGGTTCTGGACCCGCCCACAGTGATTTACAGCATTGGCGTTTCGAGACGTATGACCTCGCTCCGTTTCTTCACGTAGGCGTGAACCAGGTGGCTGCTACCGTTTGGAATCTGGGCACAGACGCTCCCTTGCGACAAATCACCGACCGCACCGCCTTCCTGATGGAGGGTGACACAGAGGCCGAGCAGTCAATTCGCTCAAATACAAGTTGGCAAGTTGCGGTCGATCCCAGTTTCAGCACCTTGCCGAGGACTTCTGAACTTGAGACAAATTACTACGTCAGTTCTCCAGCCGAGCGTTTCGATGGTCGGCGCGCTATCTGGAACTGGGAGAAGTCTGTAAGGACGGACATAACAGCATCGCAATGGAAGCAGGCTGCTATCGTGGGTCCTGCTTTCTCTAAGGGAACTTCCTTCTCGGTCAACGAATGGCAACTGGTGCCTGATCCGCTACCACCGATGGAACGGATCCGGGTAGACACTGGACGAGTCGTTCGAGCATCCAATCTGCTTTCAGCGGGTACGTTTCCCAATGCACCCGTGGTAATCCCATCGCATACCAAAGCGTCTCTGCTCGTCGATCGCGGAGAACTGACTACAGCTTTCCCGGAACTCAACGTAAGCGGGGGCGCAAATGCAAGAGTCAGAATCACCTACGCCGAGGCTCTTTACAATCCGGACGGAAGCAAAGGGAACCGCAATGTTATTGAGGGCAAGCACATCATGGGCGTCGCCGATGAATTCTTGCTCGATGGGGGAGGCAGCCGCAAGTATGCGCCACTCGACTGGCGGACGTGGCGTTACTTACAACTAGATGTAGAAACTGAGGACATGCCGGTCGCTCTCGACAGCCTCGAGACCTGGCGTACGGCATATCCCTTTCAGGAGCTGGGCTCATTCAGCTCCGACGATCTTTCGCTTAAGGCAATATGGGATGTCGGCTGGCGTACGGCGAGGCTCTGCGCACATGACACTTATATGGACACACCGTATTGGGAGCGATTGCAATACGTTGGTGACACTCGCGTACAAGCCTTGATCTCGTACGCCGTTGCGGGAGACGACCGCCTTGCACGTCAAGCCATCTCAGCTTTCCACGATTCGGTCATTTCTGAGGGCATTTCGCAGAGCCGCTATCCCTCTAACGATTTTCAGGTCATTCCGGGGTTCTCGCTTTATTGGATTGGCATGGTGCGCGATTTTGCAACCTATAGAGATGATCCGGCCTTCGTGCGAACGCAAATGCCAGTGGTTCGAAGCACGCTGGATTGGTTTCGCGCTCGACAGAACAGCAATCTCCTTCTCGGTCATCTTCCTTGGTGGTCTTTCGTGGATTGGACAAACGACTTCACCCGTGGAGAGCCCCCACAAACATCGCAGGGCGAATCGGCCATCCTGAGTCTTCAGTTTCTTGAGGCGCTCCGGAACGCCGCGGCACTCGAAGCATCCGTAGGAAATGAGGCGCTGGCAGTGCAGGATGCCGCAGAGGCCGATTCGTTGTCGGCAGCCATCCTCAAGCTCTGCTGGGATGCCGATAAACATTTGCTGGCAGACACACCGGATAAAAAACAGTTTAGTCAGCACGCGAACTCCTTCGGTGTCTGGTTGGACGTCATCCCAGTTCCAGAGCAGGCTAGCGTGATGCGACGGGTGTTGGCAGCCGACCGCCCAAATCCTGCAACTCACCTTGCAACTGCGTCTTTCTATTATCGGTTCTATATTGCTCGAGCGATGCTGCACGCCGGTCTGGGTGACGAATACCTTCCTACGCTCGGACCGTGGAAGGCGATGCTCGCGAACGGCCTCACGACGTGGCAGGAGAATCCTGAGCCAACTCGATCCGACTCTCATGCGTGGAGTTCCCATCCCAACTATGATCTGCTCACGGTCGTGGCCGGCATTTCCCCTTCAGAAGCTGGATTTCACAGCGTGCGGCTTGAGCCGCATTTGGGAGGCTTGCGTCACGTACACGCAGAGTTGCCAACCCCCCATGGACTTGTGGCTGTTGATTATGAAGTCAGTTCGACGGCGATGAAGGCGACGATCAACTTGCCGGCCGGGCTGCCTGGGACCTTGGTCTGGCAAGGTTCCGTCCACACTCTTCACGCGGGGTCCCAAGTGCTGGATCTACCTCGACCGTGAAGGAGACTTGTCCGGCGCCTCGCACGCGGACCATCCGAGCGAGACCGAGCTCATGCAATCTCGAGCGTCAGCGCCAGTCAGCCAATGTGATCTGTAGCCTTTTGAGAAGGGGCAGGAAAAATCCTTGACAAGCCTTTCCTAATCTGACTATCGTCGCTCTGTGGCAGAATGTGTCAAATGCTACGTTGACTGCCGAAACGGATGAAGCGCACAGGCTCTTAGGAGATGCTGAGGAAACTCGTAATTTGCTCTAAGAGGAAATTCTCAACCATCTCTGCCGTGGGCGATAAGAGTGCGCGCTATCCCGTATTAAACATAGAACGATTGCATTCCTGACCGATCCCGAGGTTTGCATGGAAGCAGCAACGAACGGCAGGACATGCCACGTTTTATACAGGGGCCTTTAGGCCTCGTAACGATCGAAGGTGAAGGTATGAAGCCGAATCTGATTGCGCGCCGTGATTTCCTCCGCCTGGGAGCGGTCTCTTTAGCCGGTACGGTATTTCGGCCGTTGTGTGCACAACCGCAAAAGCATGGTCACTTCGACTGGAAGCTCTACCAGCCTGAAGAAGTCGGAATGTCCGGGGCTGGCTTGGACGGAGTTCGTGCTGCGCTCCATAAGCAAATCACAGACAACAATCTGTTTGGGGCGGTCATCGCAGTAGCGCGTCATAACAAACTGGTCTGCTATGAGGCGTTTGGAGTCAGCGATGTTGAAGCCAAGACCCCCATGCAGAAGGACAGTATCTTTAGGATGATGTCCGCCACCAAACCTGTCACAGCGGCAGCGATCATGATGATGATTGAGGCCGGCAAGCTAAAGCTAGATGATAAGGTAAGTCGCTTCATTCCCAGTTTCGCCAACCAAAAGGTGGCGGTGGCGCCTCAGGGATGGGAGAAGGTCTACGCGGACCCGAGTCAGCGCGAGCAGATTGCGGCCCAGATCAAACTCGTCTCCGCACAGCGTGAAATCACCATCAAAGACTTGCTCACGCATACTGCGGGTTTTTCGACTCAGGGCCCGAGTTCATTGCTCGGTCCCGTTGTCCCCCCGCCACCTCCTCCTGGTGAAACGCTGGCCGCGCGCGCCGCACGGCTAGGGGCCGTGCCTTTAGACTTCCACCCCGGCGACCACTTCGCCTATTCGCCACTTGACGGGTTCGACGTCCTGTTGGCAATCGTAGAAATCACCTCGGGCAGGCCGGCGGAACAGTTTGTACGAGAGCGAATCCTGAGCCCGCTGGATATGTACGACACCTACTTCAGTTTGCCGAAGGATAAGGAGTCCCGGGTGGTGAAGGTGTACGACCGCAAAGCCGACGCTTGGGCCCCCGTTACTCCCTACTTTCCCCTCGGTCCTGCGCCATACATATCCGGCGCTGGTGGTCTCCTCAGCACCGCCCGCGACTTCATGCAATTTCAGGAGATGCGCCTCAACAAAGGGGAGCTTAATGGCAAGCGCCTGCTCAAGCCTGAGTCGATCGTTCTCATGTCTACCAACCAAATCGGTGAGCTTTATGTTCACGCAATCCCACAGTTTCCAGCCATGACCGCCGGACAAGGTTTTGGGTTAGGTGTCGCTGTGACGCTTGACCCGAAGGCCGCAGAATCGAAGCGAGGAGCAGGAAGTTCCGGGTGGCCGGGAGCCTACGGAACGGATAGCTGGGCGGATCCAGAGCTTGACTTGACGGCTGCAATCTTTATGCAGCAGCCATCCATACTTACAACGCGAGCGGCAGACATCAGCTTCTCACAGGCCATACGGGCGTCCATCGTGGCGTGAGACGTTCATGCCAGGGGAACTCCCCGTGGGGCCGCAGGGGTTTGCCGATGCCCGGGAGGGTCGAATGAGAAGCAGGAATCAACCCGCAACGGTCGTTCCGCGATCAATGGGGATTCAATCCGCTAAAACGCGCAGCGTAGTCCGCAGTCGGACCGTGCTTTCTCTTCTGCTTGTTTGTCTCTTCCCGTGCACGGCGCTCGCACAAGCCCCCGCTCGGCAAACAAGTACATTACCGAGTGTCCCAAATTGGCCTGCTACGCCGCCGCCGCGATTCGCGGTCAGGGCTCCGAAGCCACGTGTCGTGATCACAACTGACGGTGAAGTCGATGACCGTGAATCCATGATCCGGTTCCTGCTGTACTCCAACGAGTTTGACGTAGAAGCGCTTATCTACAATAGTTCTATTTTCCATTGGCTGGGACACAACTGGTCTGGCGTGGAATGGATTCACGGCCAATTGGAAATGTATTCCCGGATCTATCCGAACCTTCGCGCAAATGCCGACGGGTATCCGACCCCCGATCAACTCAAAAGCCGAGTGTATGTTGGGAACATTACCGCTGCCGGCGAAATGGAGCAGGATTCTCCAGGAGCGGACAAGATTGTGCAGCTACTGCTGGATGATAAGCCGGGTCCGGTTTACCTCGACGTCTGGGGTGGCACGAACACCATAGCCCGGGCTCTGTCGAAGATACAACGCGATCACCCAGACCAAATGGAGAGGGTTAGCCGTAAGGCTGTCGTCTTTGTCATCCTCGATCAAGACTCGACGTTAAGGAGCTACATAGAACCGAACTGGCCGAAGCTGCAGATCGTGGGGAGCTTCCAGCAGTTTGGCGTGCTCGCTTATGCTTGGGCTGACAATATGCCCGCGTCAAAGCGAGTGTTTTTTGAGCGTCCCTGGATGGAAGGAAATATTACCGTCGACCACGGGTCGCTCGCAGGTGCTTATGAGTCACAAAATGGCGCGTTCAGGTCCGAAGGGGACTCGCCTTCTTTCATGTATGAAATTCCGACCGGCCTGCGCAGTCTCGAGAGTCCCAGTTATGGGGGATGGGGAGGGCGCTTCGTTGCGGAGAAGCCGAACCAAACTAATGTGTGGACGGATGCGTCAGACGATGGCGATGTATATAAACCAATTTGGCGCTGGGCAGATGCGTTCCAAAATGACTTTGCTGCCCGTGCGGCGTGGTCCGTAAAGCCATATAGAGATGCAAATCATCCGCCAATTGTGAATATTGAAGGACCTGAAGACCGGACAGTTGCAGCAGGCAGTACGGTGACCCTGAGTGTCGCAGGTTCATCCGATCCGGATGGCGACCACCTAAGTTATTTGTGGTGGCAGTACCGAGAGGCCGGTTCATACGGGGGCAAGGTTGTGTTGCAGGCCGACGATACATCAACGGTCCGCATAACCGTTCCGGGGGACGCGAAACTGGGTGAAACGATTCATCTGATAGCAGAAGTCACGGACTCAGGGAAGCCTCAGTTGACTCGCTACGCTCGTTTCATCTTAACAGTCGATGAACCACCAAGGAGGTCCAAATGATTGTGACAGCCAAGGTTTTGTCAGGAGCCCGAGGGGCATTGGCGTTCATTTGGTTTGCCTTACAAGCAGTCTCGGTGAACTTTTCAGGCAAATGGGTGATTCCTCCGCAGCAGCCCGGTCAAGGAAGTGCAGGCCAGACCCTAACGATCAATCAGGTTGGGAACAATATTTCAGGCGTGCTCCAGATGGCCGGCTCGGAGGGTACGGAGGCTCCTGTGAATGGTGAGATTTGGGACGGAAAGGTCAACGGAGAAACGATCAGTTTTTATGTGTGGCGTGGTGAAGATAGTCCGGCAAAGGTGTTTTTCAGAGGCAGCCTGAAGGGAGATGAGATCGTCTTCACTGTCACGGGAGAACCTCCACCGCCGGTTTGGATGCCTCAAGCCAAGCTGCCTTTGGAGACAAGGATCACCGCAAAGAGAGAACGGTAGTCCTCATCCCGGGTGCTCAGTTCATTTGGGAAGAGTTTCAGGCGATGCTGTCCGACTGCATTGTCGCCTGCCGATCATTGGATTCTGTGGCGGCTACCAATTTGACACCCAGTATCAATCAACTTCTGCCGAGAGATTGACGGTGAATTATGTCTAGCCTTTTCGATCTGACTGGCCGCGTAGTGTTAGCCACTGGAGGACGAAGTGGGATAGGGCTCGGTTTTCTCACCGGCTGCGCCCGGCAAGGGGCTGACGTTGTGATCTGGGACATAGAAGGATCAGGCCAGGAATCAGTATTAGCCCAGTTGAAGCGATCCGGGGCCGGACGGACGCATTTTGAGCGTGTGGACGTTTCGGATGAGGGGGCAGTCGTGTCTGCATTCGCATCGACCGTTGCAGCGATGGGACGCGTTGACTGCGTATTTGCCAATGCGGGTATCACCTCGCGTGCCTCATCGTTTCCGGAAATGACGAGCGAGATGTACCACCAGCTCTTGGGCATAAACCTCCACGGCGCTTTCTACACACTTCGTGAAGCTGCCCGGCACATGCGCGATAGGTCTATCGCCGGGGACAGTGGGGGCTCAATCGTGGTTTGCGGCAGTCTCTCAATCTTCCATGGACTCAAAGGTATGGAGCATTACGCCGGTGCGAAAGGCGCGCTGGCGGCGATGGTGAAGAGCCTAGCGGTAGAACTCGGACCATATGAAGTGCGCGTCAACATGATCGCACCGGGCTTCATTCTCACTGGAATGACTGAGGGTAGCCCTCAAACTGCGGAGGTCGTAAAACGGATGTCGGCTACTACTCCGCTGGGTCGGCCAGGCACTCCAGAGGATATCGAAGGGCCGGCCGCCTACCTCGCTTCCGATGCTTCTAGATTTCATACCGGTGACATCCTCATCATCGATGGGGGGCGCACTGTTGCCTAGCCGGAAAGGCACGGTGTTTCACCGGGACTTTGCCTTGTCGCGATCCGTTCGCTATCGGAAGTGGACTCCCTCCAGGCTCGAGATCGCTCAATCGGCTATCACTTAGTGCCGCTGATATAGCAGATCTTGAGATTGGATCGCCCATTATGTTTACCAGAGGGCAACCGGAGCCCTCAGCGATCCTGCCCGTCATCTGCCCAAGACTCACAATACTGTGCTTCGGGCGGCCATGGCACTATCCTGCTGGCGGAAGGATGCGCCGCAGCGACGTTGTGTTTACAGAAGTCGATTGCCTGCCCTTGCGAGAGAGACTGTCAGGACGATAGACGGGAGCTCTTCAGTGTGACCGTCCCGCGAGATGCATGTCAGCATACGCACAACTTGACAGCTTCTGCCAAAAAGGCTGATTATGGGTTCGCGAGATCGGGAGCAACAATCTTGATCGTTGTCTCTCTTCGCGAGGGTGATGTTGGGTAAGGAGCGTCCGGCGATGCGAAGTGTGGCCTTGATCTTCGTTCTGGCAATCGGGGTCTCCGCTGCGGCTGCGCCTGTGAATCTACGGACGAATGCGCTGCCGGCTCCAATTGGGATCGGTACGCCGAAGCCGGTATTCTCCTGGAGGAGTAACTCCACCGTGTCCGACTGGCACCAGACCGCATATCAAATCGTCATTGCTACGGACGAGCGGCACTTAGCTCCCGGTAAGGCAGACGTTTGGGACTCGGGCAGGGTTGCGTCCTCGGACTCCGTCGATATTTCGTACCTCGGCCCGGCAATGAAAGCTCAACAAAGATACCTCTGGGCGGTCAGGGTGTGGGACGGTAGAGGGGAAAGCGGACCTTGGGCAAAGAGCAGCTTCGAGACAGGCTTGCTTACGAATTCGGATTGGAAAGCTCAATGGGTTTTTCGTAAGGATCCGGCTGCTGAATCAGAGCTCGAGTCAATCCGCTGGATCTGGCTGCCAGGTGTGGATACTCTACGCGTTCCATCAGGCAGTACAGCGCATTTCCTCTATCGTCTGCATCTCGATGAGGTCCCTCAGGCAGCGAGCCTACATATGCTCGCGGCTGGCGCAGCAATCGCTCGTGTCAACGGCAAGGTCAGCGGACATCATGACGATTGGGGAGCATTTGATCGAGAAGAGATCACGAATCTCCTTCACGTCGGCGATAACGAGATCGAACTGGATTGCGTATCCCGTAAAGACGGCGGCGTTGCATCACTATCTCGTGCTGCAATTGCTGCTTCTATCCGTATCACAGACCGTACTGGGCGCCAGCGGCGAATCGTGACCGACGCCAACTGGCTGGCCAGGCCTACTGAACAAGACTCGTGGGTGTCAGCGCAGGCGGTGGGCCCGATCACTCTGGCATATGCCCGCGACATCACGGGGAAGAGTCCTGTCCCCGGTCCTGACCGAGTCGCTACGGACGCTTCGCTCTTCCGTAAAGACTTCACTGTGGGTGCAAAGATCAAGTCGGCTCGGCTCAGCATCACAGCGCTGGGCGCGTATGTCGCTTTTATCAACGGCAAGCCTGTCGCGCCGTCCACGCTGCTAGCGCCCGGCTGGACCGACTTCCGAAAACGGGTCGAGTTTCAGACATATGACGTTACTGAACTGGTGTCCCCCCGCACGAACACTATCGCGGCCATGCTTGGTGGAGGATGGTATTCCTCGCCACTGTCCTGGGCTGGAGTTCGCCTCACGCCAGGACCGAACTTGCTTCGCGCGCAGCTTGACGTGACACTCGCAAACGGGTCACGTGAAATGATCGCAACGGACGGGAGTTGGCAAACGTCTCCTTCACCGATCGACTCGTCAGAGATCTACGGGGGGGAGTCCTTTGACGCACGGCTACTGGACAAGAACTGGGCGACTGCCGGCACAAGCCGAATCGTCTGGTCTCAGGCATCGACTGGTGTACCCCCGAACCCCAACATCTCGGTCACGGCTCAGCCTGATCTAACGATTCGCAGCACAGTCACTCTGAAGCCGAAATCGATCAATCCACAGAATGAAGTCCATGGCGCCGTTTTCGATATGGGGCAGAACATGGTGGGCAACATTCGCCTTCATGTAAGCGGCTCGCGTGGGACAGTAGTCAGGATGCGTTTCGCGGAACGCCTCAATCCCGATGGGAGCATTTATACAGAAAACCTTCGGAACGCGGATGCCACGGATACTTACGTGTTGTCCGGCGACGGAGAGGAGACATATAGCCCAGCTTTCACGTTCCACGGTTTTCGTTATGTGGAGCTGTCTGGGGTGCAGTCGCCCACGCTGGAGACCATTGAAGGACTCGTTTTCAATTCGTTACCCGAAACACCCACGGTACGTCTCAACAGCTCTTCGGCGACGCTCAATAAGATGAATGAGCTGGGAGCCTGGGGGCAGCGCGGGAACTTCCTCTCGATTCCGACGGACTGTCCACAGCGTGATGAACGCCTTGGTTGGATGGGTGATGCGAGCGTATTTTGGAGAACCGGCACCTTCAACTTCGACATCGAAGCGTTCTCACATAAGTTCATGCTGGATGTGGAGGACGCCCAGACGCCGAAGGGTGAATTCACCGATGTGTCACCCAATGTGCTTGGCCCGACCACGGGCGCTCCGGGCTGGGGGGATGCCGGGGTCTTCATCCCATACGCGACTTGGCTTCAGTACGGAGACAGATCAGTCATCGAACAGGCTTGGCCTGCGATGGAGCGTTGGATGGATCATATCCTCGCTGATAACCCAAACTATCTGCGGCAGCAAAACCTTGGCGAAAACTATGGAGACTGGCTGGCTCCTGACCCCAACACGCCGAGGGATCTTATTGGGACCGCATATTGGGCGTTGATTGCCCGTGAAATGACGGAGATGGCTGCCGCAGTTGATGACCCAGAAGGAGCTCGGAAATATCAGGATATTTACGATCACGTCGCTGCGGCATACCGGACTGCTTACATCAGGCCGGACGGCTCTGTCACTGGAGACACCCAGACCGGATATTCTGCGACCCTCTTCACCGGGATTGCCCCGGCAGACCTTCAGGACGCAATGGTGGATCGCCTTGTGAAAGATATCGAATTACATGGCAATCACCTCACTACTGGCTTCTTGGGAACGCCATTCCTTTTGTCCGTGCTCGATCAGCATAATCGGTCTGACGTTGCATTCAAGCTCCTGCTGTCTGATACGTATCCATCTTGGGGTTACATGATCAAGAAGGGCGCCACCACGTGGTGGGAGCGTTGGAACGGAGATACCGGTGATCCGAGCATGAACTCCTACAACCACTACGCATTCGGATCGGTTATGGCTTGGGTCTACCGGCGGGCGGCTGGCATCGACACAGATGGCAAACGTGCAGGCTACGGGCACTTGGTGGTCCAGCCGCACTTCGATGCGGCCTTGCCGCAACTGCATGTCGAATACGACTCGTCTTATGGGACTGTCATTTCAGACTGGCAGCAGGGGACTCACACATTCACGATCGTGATCCCGCCAAATACCGCGGCTTCTGTCCTACTGCCGGGAGGCAAGGCATTCGAGGTGGGGAGTGGAGTTCATCGGTACCTAATCCAGTGAACTTCGTGACTGTACGTCTAGGAGAGCGCCATTACGGGTCCACACTTATTGAGATTCAAGAAAGGTTGGCGAAATTCCTGGACGAAAGGCCAAGGAACTCATGATGAGACAGCATGCAGATTCGGCGCGAAATTGGGGCAGAGCAATCCTCATGATCTGTCTTGCGCTGATGTGCGCGCCCCAGACGCACGGGCAGAGCAGAGGCAATGGAGCGGGAACGCCCCCGTTACAGCTTCCGCTAAATGGTCGGCAGAACAGCGGAGTCGCCGTTCAGCAGAGTGCGCCTGCGCCCTCGGGAGCGGCCACGCGGGTCCAGATTCAAATTCAGGGTTCGAGCGCGGGAAGCGTGTCCACGGCGGAACAGATTCCCGAAGTTCTTGAGCTTACGCTAATGGAGGCAGTCCAGCGCGGACTTCGAGCAAACCTTGGGATCGTGGAATCCAGTCTCGCGGTTCAACAAGCACGGGCACAGATAAAGTTGGCGAAGAGTGCCTTTCTCCCGGATGTGACCATCAACGCATCAGAGAATGCGGCAAAACTCAATCTTGCAGCGGAGGGGTTCAGCGCGAGCGCCTTCGGCTCGGGGCTCGGCGTTCAATTCCCGACGACCGTAGGACCATTTCACTACTATGACCTGCACGGAGCGTTACAGCAAAGTCTCTTGGATTTGACGGCGATACACAATCTTCGTGGGCAGGGAAGGGCCGCGGAAGCGGCGGTTCTTCAGGCCCAGCAAACGCGGGAGGAAGTGGTATTGGCAGTTGCCGGCGTGTACTTGCAGTTGCTGGCCGACAATGCCTTGGTGGAGCGACAGAAGGCCGAGGTTGCCCTGGGCAAAGCGACCTATGAGCAAGCGCAGGCCCAGGCAGATGCAGGGAATAAGGCGCAGATCGAAGCAAGCCGCAGCCTGGTCGAATACCAGACAGAACAACAACGCCTCAGGTCACAAATAGGAGAGGTCAGAAAACGTCAGATCCAGCTTGCACGACTCATTGGTCTGCCGCTCGCCACCCAGATAACGCCAAAAGAGCAATTAGATAGCCTTCCTGCCGAGGCTCCACTGTTGGAGGATGCCTTGAATCGGGCAATGTTGCAGCGTCGAGATCTTAGGGCTGGCGAAGCTCAGGTTCAATCGGCAGAAGAAGCAAAAAAGGCTTCTGCCGCTCAGCGTCTTCCGTCAGCCTCACTTAGCGGTACATACGGGCTCCAAGGAACGAACCCCGATCATGGCAACGGCGTCTTTCAAGCAGCGGTAGCAGTAAATATCCCGATCTACCAAGGTGGACGCATCGAAGCCGACATTGTGCAGGCGGACGCGGTTGTGAGGCAGAGACGGGCAGATTTGGCTGACCTACGCGGTTCCGTCGAATCGGATGTAAGGACAGCATATGTAGACATGGAAGTTGCCAACGATGCGGTGACTCTGTCCGATAGCAATCGGAGACTTGCGACCGAAACTCTGAAGCAATCGCAGGACAGATTCGCTGTGGGCGTCGCAGACTCAGTTGAAGTGGTGACTTCACAACAGGCGCTCGCGGCCGCCGACAATGACTATGTCAACAGCCTCTTCTCCCAATACGTTGCCAGGATTGCTCTGGCGCACGCCATGGGCGAGGCAGAACAGCATCTCCCAGAATTGTTCAAAGGAAAACGCAATGAGCGCTGAAGTTGGCACCGACAAGGTCAGCTCCTCCGAAGCAGCCTCAATACCACCTCGCCGCCTGAACCGCGGTCTTTTGGTGGGAGTCTTGCTTGCACTGGTCCTTCTGGTCGTCGGATGGTTCCTTCTTTCTCGCGGCACTGAAGAAACGGACGACGCTCAGGTTGACGGCCATCTCATCCCGATCTCATCGAGGATCGACGGGACAATCAAAACAGTGAAAGTGGATGACAACCAGATTGTCCGCGCTGGCGACACGCTTGTCGAGCTGGATCCAAGAGATTACAAGGTGGCACTTGACCAAGCGAAGGCTCAATACGATCAAGCCAACGCTCAAGTTTCGGCAGCGAGTCCCAATCTGCCGATGACTCGCATCGCCAATGAGGCTGATTTGACATCGGGGACAGCGGAGGTCTCAGCAGCAGAAGCTGCGGTGGCAGCTGCTCGTCAGGATCTTGCTGTAGCTAAAGCTCGGCAAAATGAATCTCAGGCCTTAAATGTGCGTGCGCAAGCAAACCTTCAGCGGTACCAGACCCTTTTTGATAAGCACGAGGTTTCGCACGCTGATTATGACCAGTACAAAGCGACCGCGGATGCACAGGTTCAGACGGTGGCCGGCAATCAAGCTGCCGTGTCATCGGCGGAACAGGTTGTCGAGCAGCGGCTGGCACAGTTAGCGCAAGAAAAGAGCAAGCTTGAGCAATCGCGGAGCAGTGCGCCGCTCCGTGTTGCGATCCGGGATGCTGACATCAAGACCCAAAGGGCCAGCGCTGAGGCGGCGCAGGCAGCCTATGAAAAAGCCAATCTCAATGTCATTTACAACCAGATCGTCGCACCCGTGAATGGAGTTGTGACACAACGAAGTGCTGAACCTGGAGCACGTATATCGTCCGGGCAACAGCTTCTCATGATCGTGCAGACGGATGGTCTTTGGATCACAGCAAACTTTAAGGAGACTCAGCTTGCAAGAATGCACGCAGGGCAGCGAGTGGAGGTCGCGGTGGACGCACTGCATGAGACTCTTTCGGGTACCGTCGAAAGCATGCCCGCAATAACAGGTTCGCGGACTAGCGTTTTGCCGCCGGAAAATGCAACCGGAAACTACGTGAAGGTGATTCAGCGGATGCCGGTCCGTATCCGGTTGAATCCCGGACAGAAGGATCTCGACAAATTGCGTCCAGGCATGTCTGTTGAACCAAAGGTCTATGTGGAGTAGGTATGGCTGAAGCATTAGCGAACTCGGTGGCTGTGCCGCAGGCTCGAGGAGCGATCAATCCCTGGATCGTTGCCGTCACCGTCACTCTGGCAACGTTCATGGAGGTCCTCGACTCGTCGGTAGCCAACGTTGCACTTCCAAAGATGGCAGGGTCGTTGGGAGCTAGTTCCGATGAGAGTACTTGGGTAATCACGAGCTATCTCGTTGCCACTGCGATCGTCCTCCCGATGAGCGGCTGGCTATCAAATGTCATCGGACGGAAGCGCTTCTACATGTCGTGCGTCGCAATCTTTACGGTCAGTTCTTTGCTGTGTGGACTCTCGACCAGTCTCCCAATGTTGATCTTCTTTCGTATTCTGCAGGGCGCGGGCGGCGGAGGCCTCGGTCCGAGCGAGCAGGCCATTCTTGCCGACACTTTCTCCGCTAAACAGCGTGGTATGGCTTTTGCTATGTACGGTATGGCCGTAGTCGTTGCTCCGGCCATCGGCCCCACTTTGGGTGGCTGGATTACCGACAACTACAACTGGCATTGGATCTTCTTTGTAAACGTTCCCATAGGCATTTTGTCGCTCTTCCTGACGCATCGCTTCGTCTACGATCCTGCTTATCTCAGGAACATGCGGCGGCCCACGACGCGCGTGGACTTTTTAGGTATGGGGCTCATCGTCGTTGGTGTCGGCCTTCTTCAGTACGTACTGGACAAGGGGGAGGAGAAGGACTGGTTATCTTCCAACCTCATCCTGATCTGCCTTTCGGTGGCTGTGGTCTGTCTGTTCGTGCTGCTGATCAACGAGTTGCGGCACAAGGATCCGATCATGAACCTTCGATTGCTAAGCAATCGCAACTTTGCAACGGCTGTCTTCTTTAGTTTTGTGCTTGGCATGGTGCTAAACGGAAGCACAATCCTTCTTCCGCAGTTCCTTCAGAACAACTTGGGCTATACAGCGGCCCTCGCTGGGCTCGCGCTCTCGCCCGGAGGTATTGTCTTGGCGATCATGATGCCAATCGCCGGCATTCTCGCAAGTAAGTTTGATCCGCGTGTCATTATCGCAATTGGCTTCGCTTGCACTGCTGCCGGCTTGTTCCATGTGACTGGCATCTACTATGGCATCGACTTCAAGACGCTTGTTTCTTTTCGGGTTTTTCAGGTGATCGGGATACCATTGATCTTCATCCCGATCAGTACCTTGAATTACGTCGGTGTACCACGTGAAAAGTTCAACCAGGTCTCAGGGATCAGCAACTTTACGCGAAACGTCGGCGGTGCAATCGGCGTCTCTTTGTTGAGCACGTTCATCGCCCAACAGCGTCAACTCCAAAGAGGCAATCTCTCTTCTCACACAAACAGCGCTAACCCTTTCTTTCTCCGCGAGCTGAATGGCTTAGTTCACAATTACCGTGCAACGGGGATGGGTGCAACTGAGGCGTCGCATCGAGCGATGGCGCAAATTTCGGGTCAGATGGATTTGCAAGCAAGCGTCCTGGCGTTCAAGAATGCATTCTGGGTGCTTGCGGTGTTGGTGGTCCTCCTGACTCCACTTCCGTTCATCATGAAACGACCCAGCGCCAAAGAGTCGGAAGCAGCAGCGGCTGCCCACTAGATGAAACGACGAAGCACGATGAGGCGGCACCATTGTGATGCAAGCCGCATATCATGTGCGGCTAGAGAGGTTAGGCTTTCAGCCTAGACACGGTGTGAACTATCTACTTGACAATCCACTTCTGATGTATTTATCTTTAGCCCGCATGTGGCAGAAACTGTCACATGCGGCGGCCAATGCCATGTGGAGCTGACCGGCACGAGGGCTGAGTGAGAGCAAATGTATTGAACGGCGGAGTGTGAATTTTCCTCGTTCCGTTTCGACCTATGCAAGTTCTGCTCTAGCAGGGATTGCCTCAGCGAGTAGCCTACTGGAAGGACGCCGTGGGGGAGAGAACGGAGAAACGTTACAAGTGCTACCCGCGATGTGTTAATTAGTTGGGATTACCAAAAGATCAAAATCAACGGGATGGAAACCAGTATGGCTACAGTTGTCCACAACAGCGAAGTTTGCCGAAAACAGTCCAACCGTGTAGGAATCCCAAGTGCTGGTGGCAGGACAGCCATCGCACAGGTGCGCAGACCCGATCTTCATCCCAATTACATCATTCCAGTTCTCACCAATGCGATCAAAATCATGCGACTTCTTGAGAATTCTGATCGCCCGTTGAACGTTAACGAGGTGGCCGAACTGACAGGTGTGTCGAAGTCAACAACCTACCGAATTCTTCGAACGCTTTCCGTACATGGCTATCTACCCTTGGGCGCCGAAGGCGTGTACACGTTCCGCTCCTTACGCCTATAGTATTGGACCGTTGTTAGGTTCAAGACACGAACGGCTCCCGTAATGCACATGAGCTGCTCTGTCGAGAGCATGCCGGACACATAAATGTGGGCGCGCACAAGACCTACATACCTGTTCGTTGACGTGGCTAATCGGATCACCGAAGAACGAAACCTGGTCAAGTACAAATGATAGAGACTGTAGCCACAGAACTCCACCACCTTGCGAATCGCATACGCATCAGTGCGATGACGATGACGAACCACTCTAAATTGGGGCATACCGGCGGAGATCTTTCATCTTCCGATTTGCTGGCGGTTTTGTATCTCGGCGGTATTCTCAACGTCAAACCCGAGGAAGTGATCTGGGAGCAGCGTGACCGCTTCATTATGTCCAAAGGGCATTGCTCCGGGGCCTTCTATTCCACGTTGGCAATGCGCGGCTTCTTTCCGGTGGCGCAGCTCAAGACCTTCATGGACCCGCTGTCGATGCTGAACGGGCACCCTGACCGGAACAAGCTACCGGGCGTGGAGGCGAACACGGGGCCGCTTGGACATGGTCTGCCGATTGGGGTTGGCGCAGCGTTGGCGGCGAAGATGCGCGGTGAGAGCTGGCGGGTCTTCGTGCTGGTCGGCGACGGCGAGCTGCAGGAGGGTTCCAACTGGGAGGCCGCCATGACCGCGCAGCAGTACTATCTCGATAACCTCGTCGTCATCGTCGATCGCAACCGCATCCAGCAAGGCGACTTTACGGAGAACACCATCCGCATGGACCCACTCGCACCTAAGTGGGAGGCGTTCGGCTTCGTCGTGAAAGAGGTAGACGGGCACGATCATGGGCAACTGCTTGAGACGTTCAAGGCAATTCCGCTGACCACCGGAAAACCGACCTGCATCATTGCCAACACGATCAAGGGCAAGGGGGTCAGCTTTGCTGAAAACAAACCTGCGTGGCATCACGGTGTGCCCACTCGTGAGCAGCTCACGCTCGCCGCACAAGAGCTTGGCGTGGAGGTCCCGTGGTGAAGCTTCCTGTTGAAGGCGGTGTCGCGACCGGCGCGCCGGAGGTCCCGCAGTTGTTCGACTGCCGTGACGCATACTCGGGAACGCTGGAAAAGCTCGCCGCCATGGATAAGCGTGTGTGCGCAGTCGTCAATGACTCGGTCTCATCCACCAAGCTGAAGAAGTTCCAGGGGCTCTTCCCCGACCGCTTCGTCAACGTCGGGATCGCCGAGCAGAATATGGTGGGCGTCGGCGCGGGGCTCGCCAATGGCGGCATGGTTCCATACGTGTGTGGCGCCTCCTGTTTTCTAACGGCGCGCGCGATGGAACAGATCAAGGTCGATCTTGGTTATTCGAAATGGAATGTGAAGCTGTGTGGCATGTCCTCGGGCATGGCTTACGGCGAGCTGGGCCCGACGCATCATTCCATCGAAGACCTTGCCTGGACCCGCATCATCCCCAACCTCACGGTGATCGTCCCTGCTGATCCTCAGGAGACAGAGCAGGTGATGGAGTATTCGCTGCAGCATACCGGGCCCATGTTCCTCCGGATCAGCCGCATTCCGGTTCCGCGCATCCACGGAGCAGCGGATACTTTTACGCTGGGGAAGGCGTCGCTGCTGCATGAGGGCGACGACGTCACAATCATCACCAATGGGGTGCTGGCTTCGCGGGCGGTTTCGGCGGCAAAGATACTTGCCAAACAAGGCATTCAGGCACGCGTGCTGAATATGAGCAGCATCAAGCCACTCGATTCGGACGCGATTGTGCGCGCGGCACGCGAGACACGCGGGATTGTCACCGCCGAGGAGGCGCTTCAGGCCGGCGGATTGGGCGGCGCGGTCGCGGAGGTGTTGGCTCTGCATCATCCGGCGCCGATGCGCATGCTGGGCTTGCCGGATGTCTTCGCGCCGACCGGCTCCGCGGAGTTCCTGCTCGAGCACTTCCACCTGAACGCGCAGGGTATGGTGGATGCCGCGCTGGATCTTCTGCAGATCAAGAGGTAGACAGAACAGATGCCGGGCCTCATCCTTGCGATCGACCAGGGAACGACCAACACGAAGGCGCTGCTTGTCGGACGCGATGGGCGGCCGGTCTTTCGCGCCGTCGCGCCGGTGTTGCTGCACACGCCGCGTCCCGGGTTCGTCGAACAGGATCCCATGAAGCTTTGGCATTCGGTCGTTGACGTGATCGCGCAATGTGTCGAGCACGCTGGATCGGCCATTGACGGGATCAGCATCTCCAATCAGCGCGAGACCGCCGTCGCCTGGAACCGGCGGCTCGGTGTTCCTCTGGCGAACGCAGTTAGCTGGCAATGCCGGCGCAGCGAGGATCTCTGCAGGCGTCTGTCCTCCCATGGCGAGAGGATTCGAGAGAAGACAGGACTTCCGCTCGATCCTTTGATCTCCGCCAGCAAGTGGGCGTGGCTGTTCGAAGAGGAGAAGGACACGTTGCCTGTGCTCGCAGCCGCGGGAGAGTTGTGCCTGGGCACGGTGGATAGTTGGCTTGTCTATAAGCTGACCAGTGGCACGGTTCATGCGACCGACCCTTCCAATGCATCGCGCACCGGGCTCCTGAACCTGTCATCGCTCGACTGGGATGACGACCTGCTCGCTCTGTTTGCGCTGCCGCGCGCAGCGATGCCACGCTTGCTTCCGTCCTCGGGAGTGTTCGGAACGGTCTCGGCCATTCCGGAGCTTGCCGGCATTCCGATCGTCACGGTCATCGGCGATTCCCATGCCGCGTTGGCAGGCCATGGCAGCTATCGTCCTGGAACGGTGAAGGCCACCTACGGCACAGGCTCTTCGCTGATGACCCTGACCCCTGCGATCCCGAGCGCTCAAGAACATCTTGCGCGCACCATCGCTTGGTCTACGAGCGCGGGTGTGCAATATGCACTCGAGGGCAATATCACCATGGCTGGATCTGCCGTGCAGTGGGTGGGCGAATTCCTCGGTCTGCCCGATCCCACCGCCGATGCCGTCGCGCTTGCAGAGTCTGTGCCTGATGCCGAAGGAGTGTACTTCGTGCCGGCGATGGTTGGCCTCGGCGCGCCGCACTGGGACTCTGGAGCACGCGGCACCCTCACGGGGCTTAGCCGCACCAGCACCAGGGCGCACATGGCTCGCGCTGCGGTCGAAAGCATCGCCTTCCAGGTCGCGGATGTGTTCTACGCCATGCAGGATGCTGCGGGCGTGCCGTTGCCCGCGCTGTATGTGGACGGAGGCGCCACGCGCAACGCCTCCCTGATGCAGTTCCAGGCCGACCTGCTGCAGCTTCCGGTACGTCGCTCCGCCTGTGAAGATATGTCTGCCCTGGGTGCCGCGTGGCTGGGTGGTCTGGCGCTCCGTTGGTGGAAGCAGATTGACGATCTGCAGTCGCTGCCGCAGGAGACACAAGTCTTCACACCGCAGGCATCGCCCGCAAGTCGCTACCAGCGTTGGCAGCACGCAGTGAAGCAAGCACGGCTGCAGAGGCCTGCGGCATGAGCGAGATCATCCTGCAGGCTACGGGCGTCTTGAAACGATATCCAGGCAATGTCGCCCTGGATCACGTTGACTTCAAGCTCTATCGCGGCGCGGTGAATGTGCTGATCGGCGAGAATGGTGCAGGCAAGTCGACCTTGATGCGTATCCTGTCGGGTGTCGAGACCTGCGATGAAGGCACCATCGTTCTCGAACACCAGGCGATATCGCTGCGCAGCCCGCGCGATGCGGCGGCGCATGGCATCAGCATTGTGCACCAGGAGCTTAGCCTGATGCCGAATCTGGACATCAGCGAGAACATCTTCGCCGGACGCGAACTCACCACGGGGATCATGGTCGATCGCAGAAACGAAGACAGCCGCAGCCAGCTTGCGCTCGGTCGCCTGCACATGCCGATGCGCGTCACCGGGCCGACCTCGCGGCTGTCCTTAGGCTGTCGGCAGGTGGTCGAGGTAGCTCGCACGATCGCGCACGGAGCGAAGATTCTTATTCTCGACGAACCAACCTCCGCGCTCTCGAAGAATGAAGCTGAGGCTCTCTTCGAGGTGGTTGGCGACCTCAAACGATCCGGCGTGTCCATCGTTTACATCTCCCATCGGCTGCATGAATTGCTGCACCTCGGGGACTACTTCACCGTGCTGCGATCAGGCCGTGTCGTTGGCGAGGCGCCGCGGTCACAGGTGACGCGTCAGTGGATCGTCGAGCGTATGTCCGGCCGCGCCGACACAACCGATATGGCGGCACGCGCGACCATCTCCACCGAACCGGTCCTGACCGTCGAACGATTGCACCTAGGCACCTCGGCAGGGGGCGAAGCCGCGCAGGCAGCGCTGCACGACATCTCCTTCACCGTCCACAAGGGTGAGGTACTGGGCATCTATGGCTTGCTTGGCGCCGGCCGCACCGAGCTGATGGAGACCCTTGCGGGCAGTCGCAGGCCGCTCTCCGGCACTGTGCTCGTGCGGGGCAAGCGGGTCGATCTCAAATCAGTCGGGGATACGATGCGCGCTGGCGTGGTGCTGGTGCCGGAAGATCGCCAACGCGATGGCCTCATCCCGGAACTGTCGATTCGCGAGAATGTCGCGCTCGCATCCAGCACCGGCTTTATGCTGTCGCGTGCTCGCGAGACGGAACGCGTAAAGCAACTTGCAACGAGTTTGAATATCGCTGCCCGCGATCTCGAACTCCCGGTGGCTGCGCTCTCCGGGGGCAACCAGCAGAAGGTGCTGATCGCGCGCTGCCTGATGCGCCATCCAACGGTCCTTCTTCTCGATGAGCCCACCCGCGGCGTCGACGCCGGTGCCAAAGCGGAGATCTATCGCATTCTGCGCAAGCTTGCCGCAGACGGGCTCGCCATCGTATTTACCTCGTCCGAGATCGAAGAGACCCGCACTCTCGCCGATCGCGCTCTCGTGCTCTGCCAGGGCAGTGTCGCTGCCGAGTTTGCGCACCATCAACTGACCGATGAAGCTCTCTTCGCGGCCGCCAGCCCAACCGTTACAGCGACAGGAATCGCGATATGACCTCGGTTTCCAACACGCTCTCCTCTTCCGAACGTCTCGCCAGCAGCGGAGCGCGCATGGCGCTGATCCTGCTGCGCGGCCGTGCGATTCTCGTTCTACTGCTGCTGCTGATCGTCTTTTCCGTGCTCTCTCCCAGCTTCCTTACAGTGGCCAATCTCTCGATCCTGTCCAAGCACGTGGCCATCAATGCGATCCTCGCGATCGGCATGACGTTCGTCATCCTGACCGGAGGCATCGATCTCTCTGTCGGATCCGTGGCAGGGCTTGGCGGCATGGTAGCGGGGTACATCCTGACACGCGGCATCACCATGGGCGGCCACACATCTCACCCAGGTCTTGCCTCCGCGATGCTTGGGACGCTGCTTGTCTGCCTGCTGATCGGTGCGCTCAATGGCTGGCTCGTCGCGCGCGCCGGCGTGGCCCCGTTCATCGCCACGCTGGGCACACTGTACATTGCCCGCGGCACGGCGTTGCTGATGTCCAACGGCAAGACGTTCCCCAATCTGGCCGCCACTTCTCCCGGATTCGCCTCGATCGGCCAGAGCTTCCTGCTTCATCTGCCCACACCCGTTTGGATGATGCTCGCTCTGTTCGCCATCGCTGCCTTTGTCGCTGCCAAGACGCCCTTCGGACGGCATGTCTACGCGATTGGCGGCAACGAACGTGGAGCCCGGCTCGCCGGCATCGTTGTGCCCCGCGTGAAGCTCTACACCTACCTCTTCTCCGCGCTGTGTGCGGCGCTGGTCGGCCTGATCATCGCCTCGCAACTGGAGGCGGCACATCCAGCCACAGGCGAGACGTTCGAGCTCAACGCCATCGCTGCCGTGGTGCTTGGCGGCACCTCGCTGATGGGCGGTCGCGGCTCGGTCTCGGGATCGCTCATCGGAGCCTTCGTCATCGGTGTCCTGACCGATGGCCTGGTCATGCTCGGCGTCTCTGAGTTCTGGCAGATCGTCATCAAGGGCGTCGTGATCGTACTCGCGGTGGCGATCGATCAGCTCCAGTCTCGTCTGCAGGCGAAGTTCCTGCCGCTCTTGCTGCGCTCCACACCCGAGGCCGGCGTATGAAGCTCCTGCCGGCGCTGCTGTTGGCCGCTCTCCCCTTGTCCGGATGCCACCGGAGCGATCTTGCGAAGCCGCTGATCGCCATCATCGTCCCATCGCAGGACAATCCTTACTTCAAGGCCGAAGCGGATGCTGCAAGCATGCGCGCGCAACAGCTCGGCTATCGTACCCGCGTCGACGCACACGACGACGATGCCTACCGGCAGGACAACCTGATCGACACCGCCATCGCCAGCGGGGCGAAGGCGATCATCCTCGACAACGCGGGTTCGGAATCATCCATCTCGGCGGTGCGACGCGCCACACGTGCCGGCATTGCGGTCTTCCTCATCGATCGCGAGATCCAGACCTTAGGCGTCGCCAAAGCGCAGATCATCGCAGACAACAACCAGGGCGCTC
Source organism: uncultured Acidobacteriaceae bacterium (assembly GCA_964246125.1). GTDB lineage: Bacteria > Acidobacteriota > Terriglobia > Terriglobales > Acidobacteriaceae > Edaphobacter. Next base: position 9,706 of record CAXTPN010000002.1, on the reverse strand, counting down.
GCATCGTCGCCGATGAGTTTGCCCGTGCCACCAGCGGCACTGGCGATTATGCCGAGCTACTCGGCCGCGAATCGGATACCAACGCGCAGATCCGCACCAGCGGCTTCCATGCGGTGCTCGACAAGATGCCCGGCCTGAAACTCGTCTCCGCGCAATCGGCCAACTGGTCGCAGTCGGAGGCCTTCCAGAAAACCGAGACGATGCTGCAGGCGCATACCGCCCTGGTGGGCATCATTGCCGGCAACGACACCATGGCGCTCGGGGCCGCGGCCGCGGTCAAATCTTCCGGCCGGCCGCACATCATCATCACCGGCTTCGACGGCACGCCGGATGCCGTCAGCGCCATCCGCGCCGGCGAGATGCAGGCCACGACCTTGCAGCCGGCTGTCGTCATCTCGCGCATGGCGGTCGATCAGGCGGACCGTTTCCTGAAGACCGGATCCACGGGTCAGCCTGAGAAGCAGATCATCCCCTGCGACCTCGTGACACGCGGGAATGCCGACGAATACCGTGACTTTGAAAAGATCAGATAAGAGAGGCCACCAACATGCCTAGTCCCCTCGGCGTCATCCTCGGCAATCGCGACTTCTTCCCCGACTCGCTCATCGCAGAAGCACGCAAGCAGCTCACCGGGCTCTTTGCGGAGCTGGAGATAACGCCCGTGTGGCTGACGAGTGCGGAGACGAAGCTCGGGGACGTGCAGAGCTGGGCCGACGCAGTCAAGTGCGGCGAGCTCTTCCGCAATCAACGCGCAAGCATTGAAGGCATCCTGGTATGCCTGCCGAACTTTGGCGACGAAAAAGCGCTCTCGGATGCCATTCGCCTCTCCGAGCTGAACGTGCCCATCCTGGTCCAGGCCTGCCCGGATGACCTCGACGCGTTCGGGCTCGAGCGCCGCCGCGATGCCTTCTGCGGCAAGATCTCCGCCTGCAACAATCTTCGTCAATACGGATTCAAGTACACCCTGACGCGCGACCACACGGTCGGCATTCCGGACCCGCGATTCCGCGAGGACCTCCTGAACTTCCTAGCCACCTGCCGGGTCACCCGCGGGCTCAGGCGTGTGCGTCTCGGTGCTGTCGGAGCGAGGCCGAATGCCTTCAACACCACTCGCTTCAGCGAGAAGCTCTTTGAGGCCGCCGGTATCTCCGTCAACACGATCGACCTCTCGGAGGTATTTGGTTCGACCGCCTTGATCTCCGATAGCGACGTCCGGGTGAAGCAGCGCATCGATCAGATTCGCAGCTATGCGGACGCCTCCGCCGCACCCAGCGAAAGCCTGGTCAAGATGGCGAAGTTCGCGCTCGTGGTCGACGACTGGATGCGCGACCTGGGCCTGACCGCAACTGCGATTCAGTGCTGGTCGTCCATGCAGAAGAACTTTGGGGTCAACGTGTGCACCATCATGTCCATGATGTCCGAGCAGATGCTGCCCTCCGCCTGCGAGGTCGATATCGCGGGCGTCGTCAGCATGTATGCCTTGCAGCTTGCCTCGCAGAAGCCCTCAGCCCTCGTGGACTGGAACAACAATTACGGCAACGATCCGGATAAGTGCGTTCTGTTTCACTGCGGCAATTGGGCGAAGGATTTCCTGCCCGACATTCGCATCGGCACGGCGCCCATCCTCGGAACCGTGCTCGGCGAACAGAACACCGTGGGCGCGCTCGAAGGCCGCACGCCGGCCGGGCCGCTCACGTTCGGGCGCGTCAGCACGGACGATCTGGGCGGAAAGATTCGCGCCTACGTCGGCGAAGGTCTGTTTACGGACGATCCCTTGAACACCTTCGGCACCCGGGCGGTTGCCAGCATTCCACAGCTTCAGAAGCTCATGCAGGTGATCTGCCGGAACGGTTTCGAACACCATGCCGCGATGAACGGAAGCCATTGCGCTGCTCCAGTCGCGGAGGCACTCGGAACCTACATGGGATGGGATGTCTACCACCATCTGAGACAAGAATGAAGCCGTTGAGTATCGCTTCATTTCAGCCGGCATTGCTGGTTGCTGAGGACGCATCAGAATCAAGCAACTCTCATACCTTGAAGTTGATGAGTGACTTGGCGGTAAGATCCTGAAGTGGTTAAAACCAGTTCCATTCTAGATCTCTCCGCAATTGTTTACCTCTTGATGAAATCCTGCCGCGTAAAGGCATACGAGTATTGCGAATGCGCTTTGCGAACTTCACTGCTGGACAAGGGGCAGTAAGCCACGCCAGTGCCTGAAACCGGTGGGCCAACGCAAGCTTCGCAAAGACAGTGAGGCATTATCCAAGCATTCCCATTGCCATGGGATCTTGAGCACAGAGAATAGCTTCCAATCGCTGCAGAGACTCGGGTGGCCTGGACATCAGGTCAGATTGGACCCATTGGTTCTAGCAATGGACCCGAGATGGAACGCACTCGGCTTTGGAGTGCGAACGAAGTTGTTGCGATCAACGGCTACCAGGCCAAACTTCGGAGTGTAGCCCGAGAACCATTCGAAGTTGTCGAGAAGCGACCAATGGTAGTAACCAAGGACTGGCACCCCTGCAGCAATAGCATTGCGAAGGTGAATCAACGCATCATCGATGAGCTTGACGCGTTGGGGGTCATTCGTCGTGTTGATGCCATGCTCACTGACGATGATTGGCTTACCTGTCGCGTGGTGGATGTAGGTCACAGCGTTCGCGAGACTCTGCGGGTAGATTTCCTCTCCACCGGTGGGCATTGGAACGTCTTTGGGCGGCAACTGGGGTCCCCTTGCATCGACCCTATAACGGGTGTAATTCTGCACGCCGACGAAGTCTCCCGACTTCTTTGCCGCTTCTATCCATGGACCAAAGATAAATTTGCGAGCTTCTTCGAGCCGGTTTGAAGGCCCGACACCCTGAAAATCTGGCACAGCAAGTGGGACGCCCGTCGGAAGGTTCCCACGCACTGCCTTGATCGCGGCAAATGCTTCGTGATGCGCATTGATGATATTCGGAGTCGCAATCCTCGGATCGGTCAGGAACATCGGCTCAAAGACCGACGAGCCGACCGCTTTAGCGCCGGCAGCTTTCATCTTTCGAAAGCCCGAATCGGGCGAGGTCGTCCAGCTGCCAAGATATTCCGCAGCCCCCGGAATCCATATGATCACCTCTGATGCCTGTGGTTCATTGATAGTGAAGGCGACTTCCATCTGATCCGCGAGCGCGCGAGCCGCCTTGTCACAGTACCTTCCAAACAATGCAGAGGAGTCTTTTGAGAGCCACCCACCTTCCGCAGCGAACCATGCTGGCGAGGCATTGTGATGAAACGTAACCGACGGGGCGACGCCCCGTCCGCGGCAGAACTCGATCATGCGTTTATAGTGATCAAGCTCCGCTACGGAGAATTTGTCTTTTGTCGGTTCGATGCGCGACCATTCAATGGAGAAGCGGTACGCGTTCAGACCGAACGATCGCAATAGCGTAATGTCTTCCTCATAGCGGTTGTAGCTGTCGTCGGCGTCGCCGGACCGTTCCACATAGATCGTTGGTTGAACGTTTTCGAGCACCCATAGATCCGAACCAAGATCGTTGCCTTCAATCTGGTGACCGGCAGTCGAGGCTCCCCACAGGAATCCGTCTGGAAAGAGGTGCTGCTGCGGTGCTCCCACGGCCTTGCGCACGAGCAAGTCGCCAGCCAAAAGTGCACCGCCGCCGAGTAGCGTTCTGCGTGTCAACTCTTTCATTTGATCTTTCCCTTCGCGAGTTTACCCACGACTTATTGTGTAACGGCGATAGCTGGGATCATCGAAGTTCATGTTCTGCCGAGTGCCATATGCGATCGAGGGCTCCGCCGAGCGGCCGCGCCAATATCTCCAGGGCGTCGCTTACAAAGTTCCTTTGCCACCGAGTTGATCTTGCCAATCAGGACACATCTGGAGAACCTTAGAACTTCTCATTGACAACTAGTCGTCGCGATGTCTATAGTCCTCCCGTATGGCAGAGACTGTCAAGGTCTGCGTAAAATGACACAAAACTGAGACTGATTTCGCTCTGAATGGCATCCGGTGCAGGTTTGACAATCCGATCCATCAGTCTATCCAGGATGGAAGTGTGGTCGAGTTGAAAGCGGTTCAACTCTTGATTGCAGAGGCAAACAAATGAGGTTCACAGTTGGGCAGGGAAGCGCAATTCCCGCATCTGCAGCACAATCTCAAACAGAAGCCGAAGGTGCAGCAGACTCCTTGACGAGGAGGAGCTTCCTTATCGGGGGGGCTGCGCTTGCAACCAGCTTCGCATTACCAGTTTCCGCTAGAGGCGGGGAAGTCGGTTCTCCATACCACTCGTTTCGACCTGGTGAAGTCTGGCTGGACACCTCGGGCAAGCCCATTCAAGCGCATGGTGGCTCGATCATCGAGGTTGGTGGTAACTACTACTGGTACGGCGAAAACAAAGAATTCACAACGGGCAAGACGGATGTCTGGACATGGGGTGTCCGTTGCTACGAATCAACCGATCTTTACAACTGGCGTGATCTTGGGCTCATCATTCCACCCGACACCCGAGATCGGAATTCGCCGCTTGCTCCGTCTGCGTTTCTCGACCGTCCGCATATCCTTTTCAACAAGGAAACTGGCAAATTCGTTTGCTGGATCAAGTTGATGAGCTCGGGGTTTAAGCAAACCCGAACCGTGTTGGTAGCTGATAGAATCCGCGGTCCTTATTCTATCGTCCGTCACGATTTGCAGCCTTTGGGGATGAACGCTGGAGATTTCGACCTGGTCGTTAGCCCAGCCGACGGTAAAGGATACATGTACTTCGAACGTGTCCACACCGAAATGATCTGCGCAGATCTGACAGCGGACTACACGGACTTTACATGGTACTACAGCACCCATTTCCCAGAGCCTGGACCGCCATTCGTCCGAGAAGGGCCCGCGCACTTCTTTCGGCACGGAAAGCACTATCTTGCAACATCCGGAACCACCGGCTACTACCCGAATCCTTCAGAGATCGCGGTGGCCGAGACGTTTCACGGGCCATTTCGGGTTTTAGGCGACTTGCACCCAAGCGACCGGTCTCGAACCTCCTTCAATTCCCAGATCAGTTGCATTTTTCGTCACCCCAAGAAGAAGGATCTTTATATTGCCGTGGCCGACCGGTGGAGAGGACCTATCGAAGGTCAAGAGTTCGAGAGTGGCAACCTTTCGGCCATGGTGCAAAGCGTGTTCCGAAAGCGCTTTTCCGATCCCCCCGAACAGCTGACAGAACCCGAACAGCGGTTGATGGATACGGACCTGAATATCAACACGTCTCTGGCCCGCTATGTCTGGCTGCCGGTCCGATTCGAGGGGGATCGCCCTGTCATCGAGTGGCGATCTGAATGGAAAATCGAAGACTTCGAGTAGCGCCCAAGAATTCGGGTGAAGGCCGGAACTTGAGAGGGAATAGCAATGAAACAGGGAACGAGAAGCGTTGCACCGGGATTGTTGATGGCATTCACAATCAGTCTGCTCACATGCGGACAAGGTCTCGCGCAAGCTTCGATCGGCTCTGCCCAGGTCGAGCAGTGGGGCGTCGAAGAAGTCTCGGTACAGTCACAGGAGCATTATGACAATCCGTTCGAGGACGTCCAACTTCGAGCGCGTTTCACCTCGGGAGGTCAAACGATTCAGGTGTCGGGTTTTTACGATGGGAACCAAACCTGGCGGGTTCGCTTCATGCCCGAGAAGCTTGGGAAGTGGACCTTTACTACGGTTTCCAATGACCCACATTTGAAGGATCAATCCGGTAGTTTCGTGGTCGTCAAACCTTCGCCTCAGAATCACGGGCCCGTTCGTGTCGCAAAAACCTTCCACTTCTCATACGCGGATCAAACGCCATATTTTCTTCTCGGGACGACTCTTTACAACTGGTTGAACCGCGACGAAGAGCTGCAGACCCAGACACTCCAAACTCTGAGTAAGAACCCCTTCACCAAAGTGCGCTTCGGCTTGTTTCCGAAGTGGTACGAGTTCAATCGTGTTGAACCGGCGGCCTACCCATATGTTGAAAATGGACCTCAAAAATTTGATCTTGAACGCTTCAATCCGGAGTTCTTCCAACACGTCGAGAAGCGGCTTGAAGATCTACAACGCCTGGGCATTGAAGCCGACATTATCCTGTTCCACCCTTACGACCATCTCGGCTTCGCGACGATGGACGCCGCGCACGACGACGCATACATCCAGTATGTAGCGGCTCGCTTTTCGGCTTATCGAAATGTCTGGTGGACGATGGCGAACGAATATGATCTCTTCGATCCGGCGATCACACCAGGCCAAAAGGTAAAAGATTGGGACCGCATGTTTCGGGTCCTTGAGAAAAGCGATCCTTATGGTCACCTCCGGGGTATCCACAACATTGCCACTTGGTACGACCACTCAAAGCCTTGGATTACCCACACCATCATCCAGGATGGTGGGGGGCATCCCGGTCGGCGACTCCTGGCCGCTCGCGCGAAATACAACAAGCCCACTGTTGTTGACGAATATGGCTACGAAGGCAACAACGGAGAAGGCTGGGGTACCCTCTCCGCTAAAGAGGAAGTGTATCGCCACTGGGAAATCACGATGCAAGGCGGGTATGCGTCTCACGGCGAGACATTCGTGCATCCAGGTGGTGTGCTGTGGTGGGCTTCCGGTGGGGAACTGGTTGGAGATAGTCCCCAACGACTTGGATTCCTCAAGTCCGTGATGACCGCTGCGCCCTTCCAGAATCTGGTGCCCTCACCGGAAGTCGCGCAAGGCGCGCCGGCTCTGGCGATGAAAGGGCAGTTCTACCTTCTATGGGTGGAGTCCCCTTATGCGCGTCCGTCCGACTTTACGGAGGTAGATTTGGAGGGCAGCGGGCCATATCAAGTTGATCTCATTGATCCATGGCAGATGAAGACGTACAAATTGGGCTACGTCCGTGGAGGGATGCAGGCGTTTAGGCTGATGCTTGCGGCGTCGATGCTGCGCTTCACGAAGACAGACTCGGTCGACGAGAAGCTGATTGCAGATCATGTTCAGACCCTCTTGGCGAGATGGATCGGTGACCCGACGATCGAGAAGGCACCGAATGCGATTCCGATAGAGGTCAAACCTCAGCACTACTCGATCGAGTTCACAATTGGCGAATTGCTCGCTGACCCTCGCACGAAAGCTCTTCTGGATAAGTACTTCCCTGAAATCCCGCGAACTGGCATTACGCCCGTCTTCTCGTTGGAACAATTGAGCGACCACCTCACTGGAGACCAAGCGATCAAGTTGGCGCAATTGGTTGAAGAATTGAAGAAGATCCCGGTTCCTATTCAGTAGGCTTCTCGACGGCAATAAAGGTGTGTGAGGCGTATTGCCAACGGCTTCCGTACGTATCATCGATTGCCCGCTTGATGCGCGTCGACACCGACCCGGTCTACCTGGTCACACGCGTTATTGCCGCATCTGCTGCGTGCCCCAGGGCAAGGGGGTAAATATTGCCTTGGTCGCCGGCCTGGTCGGCATCAAGCAGCGCTTTGCTTATTGCGTCTCAACGGGTGCGGTCATTGCGACGACGCGACAGCTTGCCGCCGACTACCCAAGGAGTTGCGGGTCATTTGCATTTGCTCGGAAACGGTGGATAGCCGGTTCGTGGCTGGCTACCTGGAGCGCTTTCACTCTGGTAAAGAAGAAGCAACCCACAAAGCTCTAGAAGCACGACAGCCATTAGGACGGCTTGGCTAGCCGGCCGAAGTAGCAAGTCTGATGCGCTATCTCTGCTCTCCAGCTGCTGACTTCATGCACGGAAGTATCCTCACTATAGATGGAAGATGGACGGCGCTATGACGACATCACTTCGTGATTGACAGCTACTCAGCGATACGGCGATCTGTCGACCAAGGGTGACTGACATTCGGTTTCTACGTCAAGACACAAAACGGCCCCGGCGGACCCGGGGCCATAATTGATACTGAGCTAAGCAGCTTTCTTCTTGCTCGTGTGCTTCTTGGCGGCGGTTGCTAGGGTTGTCGGCTTGGGCTGGGGCTTAGGCTTGCCCGAAGCGTCCCCCTTCGCTTTGAGCGCCTTCGGCTTCTTCGGTGCAAAAACCTGCTCGGCCTCAGTGAGCAAGTCCGGTTGGCTTTCGTGCGGAATGCCGACGTGGTCAGAGAGGACGAGGCGTAAGGCCAGGCCGGTTAGCTTCTCGTCTGCGGCGCCATTCAATGCGGCCAATACGATTTCATCATCTGACTGTTCCGCGTTCTCATCGCCGTTTGCGAAGTGATTGGCTACTTCCTCAAGGAAGCTGTAGTCGAGGTGGATGAGGAAGTGAAGGAAGACGCGCATCTGTGCGGGGCTGAAAGAAGTAGGTGCCTCTTCGATAATGCGCTCGAATGTGACTCGGCGTGCTTTCAGAATTTCAGCTTTGCGGTTGCGCTCGGCTGCGATCTCCGCTTGCTCCCGTTCGAACTGCTGCTTGCGCTCGTCCTCTCGGTGCTGCCGCTCTTCCTCGTACTCGGCTCTCTGCCGCTCGAACTCGGCTTTCCGTTCTGCGGCTTCCTCCTCCGTCTCGGTCTCCTGCGGCGGTGGCATCGTCGGCACAGGGGGGGCGGCGCGTTCGGCTGCTGTCTGTGGGTCATGCACCGGGCAATGCTTGTCCGTGCATACGGTCAGTTTGCGGCCAAGCTGCTTGCCGTAGACGACGATTGCTGGCCTGGCAGCTTCACACGGCATCACGGGTTCCGCGTCCGGGTTGTCGATCACGTCAGTAATCTCTCGAACGTGGCCGCGTTGCACGGCTCCGGGTCGCTGTTCCTTTGGATTGCGCCAACCGTTCTCAATCTGAACGAGTCCGGGATGGGCGGCAATCTCCCGGTCAAGGAATGCCTCAACCTTGCTGTTGTAGCAGCTTGAATCGAGGCACTGGTCGGAAACCACGTCGGCAAAAAGCGCGGTGTTGAATCCGCTGCGACGGGGGCAGGTGACGCAAGCTCCGGCGGCGGGGTTTAGGGTCGGGTCTTCGCGGTCGAACGGTGCATCCGCGAGGGAGAGATAGAGGTTGGCCTGTATCCACGCGGCAACGTACTTGGCGGGTAGCAGGTGCGGCTCTTTGTCCTGCCAGTCCTTGCGCCAGCATTGCTCGAAGGCTTCGGCCTGGCTCTCCTGCGGGAGACGGGCGATAAGGTTGGCGTGGCTGGCGGTGATGCGCTCCTGAGTGAACGCCTCGGCCACAGTGGGGATGAGTTGCAAGAGGGAAAGACGGGCATAGACATGGCTTGCGCTCTTGCCTGACTTCTCGACCAACGCTGCAACGTCGTAGCTGGGAATATCGAGCAAACGTTGGAAGCCCTGCGCCTCCTCATAAGGATGCACGTCAACCCGCTGGCTGTTTTCGACTAGCTGCCATTCGAGCGCCTTGGCGTCGTCGATCTCGACGATACGGGCGGGAACCGAAAACAACTCGGCAAGCTGTGCGGCACGATAACGTCTGGCTCCGGCGACGATCTCGAAACCTTGATTATTCGGTCGGACGGTGATGGGCTGAATCAGGCCGTTGTGCTTGATGGACTCGGCAAGTTCGTACAGCTTGGCTTCATCGAAGGTGCGGCGGGGGTTGGTGGTGGATTCGTGAATCTGGTCGATGGCGAGGAATTGGAAGGCGGAAGAATCCTGCATGGCTGCTCTCCTTGAGCGGTTGCGTTGCACTGCGGTTGTGGAACGGACGCGCTTTCCCATCCGCTCCGGGGCGGGAAAGGGTCTAGG
>CAXTPN010000001.1:41096-88285 GCA_964246125.1 uncultured Acidobacteriaceae bacterium | reverse complement strand
CTCCGCATCCCGCGCCGTATACACCCGATGGCCCTGTCCCAGCGCATCCGCCGCCGCGGCCAGCAGATGCAGCCGCGCCGGAATCTTCACCGCCGCCGCTCCAAAATATCGAAACTCCCGGCTCACCAACACGCGCCCGTTCCGATAAAACGGGTACCGCCCCAGGTCCTTCAACAGATGAGCCTCCCCACGATGCAGCCGCGACCTGCCATTGTGCGCCGCCGTCCCATTCTGCCGGTGAAACTCATAGATGCAGTCCGGCCGCCCCGCAAACTCGCTCCCCGCTGAAAAGTAGTCACGCCCTTCCACTGCCTCGCCTACCACCGCCGCGTAAATTACCGCTCCCAACGGATACCCCTCCGACTTTGCTAGCGCGTGGCTTGTAATCCCAAGAATGCGATCCCCCGCCTGCGCCGTTCGTCGAATTGCCGGCTTGCAGATCGCCAGCGTCAAAAACGGCTCGCCGCCCACCTCCGGCTCCAGCGCACAAGGAGCTCCGCCCCGGTCGCTCGTCAACTTGTAAAGATAAGTCCTCCTCATCGCTTGGTGTGTTTCACGTTTCGTCCGTCATTCCTCTGTTTGTCATTGCTTTGTTTGTCATTCCCGAAGGGATTCTGTGCTTCTGCCTTTGTTTTAGAGCAAATGACGGGCAGCTATGTAGCGGCATAAATGCGATACACCAGTGGACGGAGGTCGGGGGGCAATGAGCTCTCATCAGGCATTTCCGCCCCTCCTACCAACACCGGGATGACGGGAATACCTTTCCGCAGCGCAGAGGCAACCTCGATGCGTACAAAATCCGCCTCGCTTTCGAGGCGCAATCTGCTGGAAGCGTCGCGCAGCGTTGCCCATTGCCTGCCCATCACTGCGAGCATCACTTTGGTTGAAGCCAATGCGTCCTGAATCACATCGCGGAAGTCTCTGCCGGGACTGATGGTATCGATGTCGAAGAAGATATCATTATTGCTAAGCATCGCGCCCAAAAGATCGCACATGCGCGCCGCGTGCGGACCACTGTCGTCGCGTCGATAACTGATGAATATCATTGCGGCCATCGAAGACAATTTATCATCCGCTGGGACGTTCCCTAGATACTGTTCAATCCGTCGCATTTCTCCGAGGGGAGTGGCGGCTTCGAGCAATTGCCTAGCCGAAATCCCAATGTGCCTGAATATTGAGCAACGTCCCGAAGTGACCTTGACATCGATCAGAACCCTAAGCGGGGTTGCGTCAAAACAGCGCTTTCGGTGAGTTCCATCTGCGCTGGCGAGAACAGTCAGTATGGAGTGACCGGCGTCGATGCGCCGACCGTGGGTTAGGCTGTGTGTTTGTCAGGACACGCAGTTCAGAGCCACAAGCGGAAGGGAGCCGGTCATGACGGAGAAGTTACGATTTTTGGGTTTGGATGTCCATGCTGAGACGATCGCGGTAGCGATTGCGGAGCCGGACGGCGAAGTGCGAAGTTTGGGAACGATCCCTAACCGGGCCGATTCGATCCGCAAGATGATCAAGAAGCTTGGTCCAGCGGCCAAGTTGAGAGCCTGTTATGAAGCCGGACCGACGGGCTACGTCGTGTACTGGCAGCTCGCAGAGTTGGGTGTCGAGTGCGAGGTTGTGGCACCCTCGCTGGTACCAGTCAAGGCCGGCGATCGAGTGAAGACCGATCGGAGAGATGCCGAGAAGCTGGCACGTTGCTATCGGTCCGGGGATCTGACAGCGGTCTGGGTACCGGATGAAGGTTCGGAAGCACTGCGCGATCTGGTACGTGCCCGCGAAGCAGCCAAGCAGGATCAGACCCGAGCGCGGCATCGCTTGAGCAAGTTCCTTCTGCGCTCCGGCCAGCGGCCACCGACCGGAGTCAGGCCCTGGACACGACCTATCTGATCTGGGTTGCGCAGCTGCGTTTCACCCAGATCGCGCAAGAGTCCAACTTGTCGCAAATCATCCCGTGAGCATCAGTCCTTCGGTCGGTCAGCGCCGTCGGCGTTTGCGTGCTCTTGGAGATGCGGAAAACTCAGGCTGCCTAGTGGGACCTTGTCACGATGCTTCCATCTTGCTTGGGTTTCGGGCACCGAGCGGCGAACCCACTCGCGGCGCGTGAGCGAGGCTGATATCAACGTCAGGAGGACTTCCAATACGAGGTCAGTGGAGGTGCGCGCTGCCCCAATGATATTGCAGGCGAGGCCGAGTCATAATGGATTTGGTATGATCTGCGTCGTGAAGACAACCCCAGGATACGGGAGCCTAGCGCAACGGGTGCAAAATGCTAAAGCAGAATCATGCAAAGCTCGGTCGCACAACGGCTCGTCATTCGTTAGCTCACTGCATGACTGTTGTCATGATTTGGATGATCTACGCTGGACGTGCTGGTGCAGCAGACCATGACGATGATGCAACTGCTGGCAGTTCACTAGTTGGCACACAACTCATCTATAGTGTGCGATATAAATCAGAGGGTTATGCGGAACTCCCCTCCGGTCAAATGCTGGCGCCCGGCGGTGATGCTCCGCCGAAGCACAGCCTACTCGGCTCATTGGATGGTGTCGAGATCCTAACCTTTCTTGGTCATGATCACAAGGGCGACCGAGCTTCTATAAGATTCGAAAAGGCCGTCGTTAATATTCAAGTCGATTCACAGTCGCAGCCCATGCGGGAGAAGGAAGTCGCAGAAATCCTTCGACATCCTGTCGCCATCATTTTTGGCGCTCAATCTCGAATCACCAGCATCGAAGTCCCCAAATCGTACACGACTATAGCTAGGAACTTTGTAAAGGCCATCATCACCTTGCAACAATATGCGGGCCCTTAGAACGCAGGTGCAAAGACAGTAGCGTGGGACACGGAAGAGACGGGAGCTAATGGACAATACATGGCGCATTATCAGGTCTCTGGAGTCACTGGCTTCCTGACACGGGTTACGAAAACGATAGGAGGACTTTCCTCCAGTACACAGGTGAGTGATGATTCTAATCCTGCGAAGCTCATAAAGACCATACCCCAAGGGAAAATCGAAATCACCATCGACACGAACCATGGGACGATCCACGACTTGGATGGTGCTTCGCACGAGGACACGCTTGTCCGAGGCCATGTGCTTGCAGCCCAGAACACATCCGTGGCGGCTCACATTCTCTCGAGCGCACGACTGTCGGAGAAGGACCTGACGGCAAATTTGCGAATGCTTACCGTGCCACGATCGGCTGAAAACGCGCTAACGTCCTTTGAAGGGGCACTGACGAGTACCCAAGAGAAGGTGATGCAACAACTAGTTCTCGGTACAGACTCGTTGCAATCAATGTTGGATGCTTTATCTGAGATTGACAAAGGCCCCGTTTCCCCAAACCGCCAGACAAATGTGTATCTCAAATTGAAGGCTATCATCTCTCTAAATCCGAAAGCTTCCGAAACCCTTGGACAACATATTCTGAACGCAAATTCAGCCAGTCCTTCGACCGATCTGATCATCACAGCATTGTCCGCGGTTGGCACATCAGAAGCTCAGGATGCACTTTGCGCTGTGGCTCGTGCAAAGAAGAATGATTCGTCCGCCCGTATTCGCCTTGTGGCGGCTCTCGGCTCCCTGCGCCGACCTGCCGAAGGAGTCGTACAGCTCCTTTACGAGTTCTCGCACTCTTCTTCTCGTGATATTCGTTCAGTATCACTCCTTGCACTTGGCGGAGCTGCAAAGAACCTCGCCAACGTGTCAGGCAAGAGATCAACAGCAATCGTCATCGACCTTGCAGATCGTTGGTCTGTCTCTAAGGACATTGACGAAAAAACTACGTTGTTATTGGCTCTTGGAAACTCAGCGTCGAAAAGATCCGAAGATATTCTATTAAAAGAAAGGACCGGCCAGTCGCCTGAACTGCGAAGGACTGCTGTCACGGCCCTTGCTGATTTCCAGTCTCCGAAATCCATACGGGGGATCTGTGATTCGCTGAACGTCGATTCTGATGTTAGAGTTCGATCGGCAGCTGCCCAGTCACTTGCGCCGCACATCCAGGTCACAGCCGTTAGAGACGCGCTGTTACGAGCTGTCCAACGAGACGATGCTGAGAGCGTTCGGCTCGCAAGCATGTTCGCACTCACGGATCTCATTCCACGAGATGATCACGTAAGGGAAGTAATCGGGGTCATTGCAAAGGAGGATAGCTCTGCGACCGTGAAGGGGCAGGCCAACTCTTTGCTGCAGAAGGCCGGTGGTGCGAGGAAGACGAATTAGCCGCCAGACTGCAGGGTTTGCAAGACCCAAGGCAACCCTCGCTCAGTTGCTCTTCCCATCACATGGAACCAACCTCAAGGGTACGCCGACATCCGAGCAGCACCATCCTCCCGCCTTACGAACCAGCCCTCGTCGCCCTCTGGCGCCAACGGCCGCGGCTGCACAAACTTGGGGCAATCGTCAATCTACCGTCGCCGGCGAAACCTACGCATGAGTAGTTACTAATGACGATTCAACGGCAAATGAGAGTCAAAGGTCATCGCCGTCACAGAGCACTGCTCGCGCGCCTCGCGCGGCGCATTCGGTCGCCAACCGCCGTGGTATGCCGGCATCTTGTATCGGAGACTGGCGTCACGCTACAGCTTCCCAGGCCGTATTGCATGAACTGCACGCCGGATCGCGAATGGCGCAGCGGCACAGCGAGTTTGGTGGTGTGAACGACTTGGAAAAACCCGTTTTCCTCTTGACAATGGTTCAGAAACAGGCCGACTATTCAAGCTTCCTAACGAACGAAGTTGGGGCGGTCGAAACGCGATAGAACAGTGCAACGTGAGCTAGCGTAACGAGTCCCCCAGCGTGAGGTTTCGAATCGCTCTTCCCTTGCAAGGAGAAGTTCTCTCGGAGGTCCTTAATGGGTCATCGTCGCGAGAGCACGCATCCATTTCACTTCTCAGTGTCATGTGCAAGAAACAACCGCAGAGGAGCCGGATTCCGACGCATCTTCTATCTCGTCTTGCTTATTGGGCTGTCGCAACTGTTCGCTTCGATTCCCGCTACGGCCCAATCATATAGTCAGACGATCCCCTGGAATTATTCGGAAGGCGATTCGAGTTGGTTTTCAGCTTATCTGAATGGCCAGGTGACTGTTTCTGGCGACAGCACTGGTACGGGTGTCGCCGCTCAAACTGCAGCGGGTGGATCCGTTCTGGGTCATGCAAAAGAGATATTCTCGGCTACTGCAGGCCTCTCAGCCTCCCTGGCTGTTCCTTCCGGAAATGTAACAGCAAAAGTGTTCGGCAGCTCGGTATACACCAAGACTCTAAGCTCCTCGTACACGGGCGACGTTTATAAGCAAACCTACGATAGCTGTCAGACCGCGGAACAGAGTCTTTGTGCAATTGGGGCGTTTCAGGTGGGTCCCTTCTCCGTCCTCGTCGAAGCGGGGGTCAAAGGAAGTGTTGCGCTGAATTACTCGATTGGCCTTAGCAAAGGTGTGGCAACTGCCAGTCTTACGCCAGCGGTGTCCGGTGGAGTCTATGCAACCGCGGAGGTAGACTTTCTCCTCGCGGATGTGGGTGTTGGAGTAAATCTCACTCTGATCAACGACAATTTGCCCATGGCAGCCAGTGCAACCCTTGCGCCCAACTACTCCGCAGTCCCTCCAAGTTGGGGGTTAAATGGGGCGTCAACCTTAGGAACAAGCTGACACTCGTGAGTGGGAACTTCTTTTTGTACGCAGATGTGGACCTTATCTTCCGTAATTTCCATTGGCGAAACACGCTGTTTAGCTGGCCCGGCATAAACGTCAATAACACTCTCTTCAGCGACTCTGGGTGGATATCCGTTGGTGTTCCGTTGCCTCAACTCACAAGCTTAAGCCCGCCATCCGTCAATGCTGGATCTGGAGCTGTACAGATAACCCTAAGCGGTACCGGCTTCGGGACTTCTCCCGCTGTGTATTGGGATGGCGGACCAGTGGGTGCAACAACTGTTTCCTCGTCTCAGCTGACCATAGATGTACCGGCAACCTCACTATTCGATCCTGGCTCCCATGCTGTCAAGGTTGTTAACGAAGACCCCCTTGGTGGAACGTCGAATCAACTCCCCTTTCAGGTGTTGCTGCCAGCGCCTCTCTTGACCCAAATGAGCCCGGGAGGCGCAACCGCTGAAGGCCCGAACTTCACTCTGACCGTAAATGGTTCATGGCTCGTTACGGGGTCTACGATTCTTTGGAACTCGACGCCACTCCCAACGACGTACATTTCTAATTCCCAGCTGACTGCTGCCGTGCCAGCCTCTCTAGTAATTTCGGCAGGATCAGCCCAGATTTCTGTCCATCAACCTAGCCCTTATAATCAAACATCGAACCCGCTTACAATACCTGTTTTTGCTGCCGAGCCTGTGCTATCCGGCACTCGCCCGTTCCGAGCCTGGCCGGGAACTGGAGATCTCGTTATGCACGTTCTTGGCACCGGATTTCTCCCAGGGTCATCGGTCTATTGGTCGGGCACCCCTATAGAGACGACTTACATATCTGGAATCCAATTAGATGCTAAGGTGCCCGCATATCTACTGACGCAAGAAACATTAGCCGCCATCGATGTCATTAATCCAGTGAGTGCGCCATCAAATTCGAAGCCGTTCACTGTCGCGCCCACTACCTATTCTATGGTGAAGATTCCATCATTACCTGGCTATACTTCTGTATATCCACAGGCACTCAATCTTAACGGTCTCGTAACAGGGGACGATGGTTCTTCCTTTGGGCGGGGCTTCTCTTGGACCGCACAGGAGGCCCCGTAGATCTTGGAACGCCGCAGGTAAATCCTTTTTGTAACCCTGCGTGCCCAGCTTTCATTGAGCCGTTTGGAGTAAACAGTATCAACCAGATCGTAGGCTGGCGAACGGCTGATACTGCGCCCGCTTACCGCGGCTTCATATATTCCAATGGAAGTCTCCAAGACCTCCCCGGCATCAATCAAGCGTTTGCCATCAATGACAGCGGGCAGATTGTTGGCACTGATTACCTCTTTAAGGCCGTTTTGTGGAATGCTGGTCAGTTAACCAGTCTCGGTGCACTCATAAATTCTCAATATAGCACTGCATCGGGTATTAACAAGTACGGCGACGTTATTATTAGCACGTCGCCGACATCGACCGATCAACAGCGGGCGTATTTGTGGACGGGGGGCCAGATGACGCTCCTGCCGGGGCTTGGGGGTAACTATAGCTCCAGTTCCATCAATGATTTCGGCACAATCGTCGGTTCGGCAACTGACATGCCGGCGGAATTCATAGCGTCGTTTGGAATAAGGGAGCTGTTCAGACCTTCATGGAAAGTCAAACAGCTGGAGCTGTCAGTAGCCAACCCACGGGAGTCAACAATAGTGGCGATATAATTGGATCTCTGATTAACATACCTGCCATTGCCCCGCACGAGATCGGTTGGCTCTTTTCCAACGGTAGCTGGTACGATCTGAACACTCTGTTGACAACGCCTATGAGCGACGGGTGGATCGAAAAGGCTGTTGGCATCAATGATGGTGGCCAGATCGCAGTTGTGGTCGGGCACCCAGACTTAACTGAAACGGGTGCTCTTCTGACGCCAGAGGGTCAAACGGGTCTCCCGCCAGACCCACCCCCGACGATAAATTCTGTATCTCCGAGCGGGATCTTTCAAGGGCAAGCATCGTCAGAGATCGTGATATCGGGCACAGGATTTGTGCTTGGTACAAATGTCTACTGGAACGGCGTCGCAGTAAATACGTTATCCACCTCTAGCACGTCTCTGACAGCCACAGTGCCGAGCAAAGATGTCGCAACGGCTGGATATGCAACGATCACAGTTGTCGATCCGGGCGGAGCCATTTCCAATGCGTTAGTTTTTCCAATCCTGTATCCAGCACCCAGTCTTACAAGTATCACGCCCAGTCTAGTTGTAGCGGGAAGTCCTGGCTTCACATTGAATGTGGCCGGAAATGGCTTTGTCAGCGGATCTTCTGTCTACTGGAACGGAGCACCGTTGCCCACAAACTATGGCTCCGCCACTCTGCTGAGCGCCGTCGTCTCAGGAAATGCCCTTACGAACCCATCCACCGCAGCCATCACCGTAGTCAGCCCGGCGCCTGGTGGCGGCGTTTCAGCTCCAGTGATCTTGAAGATTAACACTCCTGCCCCCGTCGCGATTGGCATTAACCCAACATCTGGTTGGGTCGGAGGAGCAGGATTCATGTTGACGGTGTCGGGTACCGGCTTTCGACGGAACGTCAGTCGTGTCCTGGAACGGTACGTCCCTCCCGACAACATACGTCTCGCCCACTGCCTTGTCAGTCCAAGTACCAGCAGCTTATTTGAGTGCGGCCGGGACAGCGACCGTGACAGTTACGGACACAGTACCGGGCAGCTGGCCTTCACAGAGCCTGCTCTTTACTATAGACAATCCTACGCCTCAGATCGCTAGCCTCTCGCCCAGTTCGGTCCAGGCCGGCGGCGGCACTTCTATCTTGGCTATTACCGGTGCAGGGTTTGTTACTGATTCTCAGGTGTACCTAGACGGGGCGCCACTCGCAACTACATACATTTCCGCGAGCCAACTTTCGAGCAATCTGTCGAAGAACGACGTGGCAACCGCTAAAATAGCGCAACTTATCGTTGTAAATCCACAACCCAGCAACGCTCCGCAGTCTGCAGCTAGTGCATTTACGATCACCGCTGCTCCGATGATCCAAACAGTCACTCCCGCCATGGCCCGGGTCGGAGGCGCTGCCGTCGCAATTCAGATCACCGGCAGCGGTTTCACCAGCCAATCTGCCGTCACCTGGAATGGTACGCCGCTTACCACTAGCTTTGTCTCTGCCATTCAACTGAAGGCCACCGTTCCATCGCAACTATTAGCCGTCATCGGTACTGTCGCGCTCAGGGTCACACAGCAGTCGCCCGGCGGTGGCAACTCACTAGCCTTGGCCTTCACCGTTTACGATGCGCCCTTGCCGCAGCCCGAGATCACAACACTCTCGCCTGCCGCCGTGCCGGCGGGCTCAAGCGACCTCGTCCTTCAAGTCAGCGGTTCTGGCATACTGAGCACGACGACAGCCTTATGGAATGGTACTGTTTTGCCGAGCACATTCCTATCACCTGGCTCGATTCTGGCACTCGTGCCAGCTGCCGATATGGCCTCTCCTGGTCAGGTGACTATTCAGCTTCAAAATCCTGCTGACGACACCGGCAGGGGCGGAGGACTGTCCAATGCGGTCATCTTGACCATCTTTGACAGCACGACAGCTGCCACAACAGACTATACATCTGCAAGTGCGTTCGCTTTAGCAACGTCGAACATTACGACCATAGGTTTCAATGGCATTCTCTCGGGCGGTCTAAGCTCTGAGGCATTCAGTCCTTTGAGTCTATATGGCATCACATTTTTAACTCCGACGCCGACCACAACTGTCAACGTTACGGCATCTGACTACGCCGCACCAGCTACCTATTCGGCCGACTATATTGTGAATTCTGCAATTCCGAGTGCTAACACGCTCGTCATTTCACTTCCCAAACCAACTTATGCGCTCGGAATCAATTATGGCGGATTGTCCGGCACGGGCATGAACACGATCACCTTGTCCAACGGGCATGTTCTCACACAAGCATTAACAGCTGCCACCGGCAAGACTCAATTTGCAGGCTTCGTTTCAGTGGACCCAATTACCAGCCTGACACTCACGACGAGCAACGACTCGTGGGTTGTATCGAATTTACTGATTGGCTCACCACTGGCACCTATAACGTTCCTGTCCTCATCGTCAGACCCATCCGTCGCAGGACAAGCAGTCACATTCAAGGCAATGGTCACTCCAGCTTCAGGAGCGGCGGCCGCCACCGGTAGTGTCGTATTCCTCGATGGCGGAACCGAGATCGGTACAGCCATTCTAGACAACACAGGCACCGCAACATTCCAGGCTTTCGGACTGTCCGTGGGTACTCACGCGATTACCGCGCAGTATGTTGGCGACAAAACTTACAATGGAGGCAGCCTGTCTGCTGCGCTGATTCAAACCGTCAATCCGGCGACGCCAACAATCACATGGAACTGCGCATCATCCCTAATTTACGGTACGCCTGTCGGTGGTTCTCAACTAGACGCAACCGCATCGGTTCCCGGCATGTTCAGCTACTCTCCTACGATCGGAACGATTTTGCCCGCTGGCAGCAGCACGCTGTCCGTGACCTTTACCCCGACGGATACGGTGAATTACACACCCGCAAAAGGGACCTGCACGCTCACAATCAATCAGGCGCCGTTAACTGTGACTGCTGCCAACGCAACACGTCCCTACGGCACAGCGAATCCTATCTTCACTGGTACTGTCTCGGGGGCGGTCAACGGGGACACATTTTCCATTTCCGGCACCACGAGCGCAACGATCAGCAGTGACTTGGGGGATTACTCCATTATACCCACGATATCGGGCGCAGATCTTAGTGACTATACTGTCACACTGGTTGATGGCACCTTGACAATTGTCAAGGACGGGAGCAATATCCTTCTTTTGTCCTCCAACTTAAACGTCAACTTGAACAGCCCGCTAACGTTAACCGCTGTTGTGGCCAGTTCAGGAATGACTGGCTTACCAACAGGAACAGTCAACTTTCTTGATGGCGGGGCTCTCCTCGGCAGCGTTCTACTGAACAACCAAGCAGCGGCGTCCTATACAACGTCATCGCTGGCGCCTGGGTTGCACAGCATCACAGCTGTCTATACTGGGAGCCCGCACTTAGCCAGTTCGACCCCATCCACATTGACTGAGACCATCGTTGCGCCCGATTTTCGTGTGGCCGCCAATCCTACCTCCCTGACGGTCACACGAGGTGGTATGGGCACGGCGGTCTTCACAATCACGCCCGTTGGGGGGTTCAATCAAGCCGTCCAGTTTAGTTGCTCGGGACTGCCGGTGCATTCCGCATGTATCTTTAATCCGGGCACCATTACTCCAACTGGGGCGAGTGTCGCTTCTACTCTAACCATAACAACTGATGTGAATACGGCGCTCGCGACTGAGCCAGGCCGCGGACGGCTACTCGCCACGGCCTCAAATGTGCGCATCGTACTTGGCAGCTGCTTGCTTTTCTGGTTTTTCCGGCGCAAGAGAAGTGGCGCGTATGGGTCCATGTCCTTGTGGACAATCGTAGTCGGGATTACTTTCTTGTATGCTGGGATTTCGGTGATGGGTTGCGGTTCGGGGCAGGCATTTCCCATTACACCGCTAGGAACAAGCACGGTCACTATAACTGCTTCGGCGTCGCCGGGTGGTGGGATATCGCACAATACACTTTTGAGTCTCACCATTAGCCAATGAGAGGGCTGTGCACAGCATCCAAGAGACGGTTCTTGAGACGCACCATTGATGGGGTAACGTAGTGAACAGCGTCTTGCCATGTAAGTTAGGTGTGTGACTAGGCCTGCTCGTGCTGACCAGAGCCATTTGAAGACGTTAGTTGACCGATGGAGCTCGATCCTTCACTTTTCTCAACATAGTAGAGGTGGAGCTATTGCGTCGAAGCAAGCTGAAGCGCCACCTGGGGCCTTGTAGGCGAGACTTTCGAGTGAGGCAAACAGATCGCTGCACTCACCATTCATGCACTCCGCTTTGTGACCGAAAACTCGGGCGAGCGGAATAGGTGCCGAAGGTGCGCTTCTGAAAAAGATAGTATCAGGACGACGTGATGCTTGGAAACAGCTTTGTGCCCTCAATCTTAAGACTGCTTCGAAACATACCGTAAATGCGTGGATTAACTTCCTAGCAACAGCAACGAGCGCTTGCAGGCGAGCCTTGTTTCGAGCCAAGAGGCTTTCAAAGAAGGCTTTTGCGTGAGGATCGCAGCGAGATGCTACCAACGCGGGCATGTAAAGGGCTCTTCTCAGGTGACGATTTCCGGCACGGCTGATACGGGATGGCTTCCTCACCGAGCTGCCTGATATTTCATGAGCAGGGTCAAGGCCGCTATGTGCGACCCATTCTCTCACCGTGAGATCTGGCGGCAGCGTGGACAGTTCGGCAAGCAATTGCATGGCACTCACCTGTGCGACGCCTGGGATGCTGATCAACAACTCATATCGCTTGCGAAGCAGTTCGTCCTGTCGGATGACAGCCATCGCATGGCGCCGAAGATCATGAATGCGTTGTTCCACAAGCGCCACGGACCGCTTCAGATCCTCGACAACGCACTCGGGTGTAGAAGTAGAGCCGTGTGCAGCGTGGAGACGGTTCTGATTCTGAGCGCTCTGCACGGACAGACTCTCGACATGGCGAATAATGGATCGCAGTCGCATTGAGCTGGAACTAGGGGCGACCCAGGCTGTGAATGGCATTCGGTGAGTGTATTCAGCTAATACCTCAGCGTCTGCGGCATCGGTTTTGGACCGTCGAACGGTTTGAGCAAATCGACGAGCGCCCTTGGGATTTAAGACTGCGACTTCGATCCCCTTTGCCGCATCAAGTGCGAACGCGAGATCCAGAGAGTAAATTCCTGTTGCTTCCATCGATACTCGAATCGGTGACTTGGCTTTTCGTAGCCAGGCAATAAGTGCCCCATGCCCAATCGGATTGTTAGGAAAGATCTTTTGCTCGACTGGCCGATGCATGGGCTTGATTGCCACTGTGAGACTTTTGGCGCTGACATCAATTCCACAGTACACCGTTTCCTGCACATGTATGGATCGCTTTCTCATGAATGCCCTCCGAAACCACATTCGGCCTCGGCTCCGTCCCTGTCCGTAGTCATGGACTCGCTCTTATCGCCGACCTTGAACATGCAGGCTATATGCCTCCGATTCTCCACGGCGTAATAAAAGATGGACGGTGGCCTTTCTCTGCGACAGGCTCAGGATCGCTCCCGGCTTCAGGTGGGTACGGCCTTTCCGCCGAAGCGCAACCTCATCGTTACGCCTCAATCCGCAACATACAAGGTGGGTTGCGGAGGACGCGGTGCGGCTGGAGGAGGGAGGAGACTTCCTCCCTCCTAAAGCAGGACCAACTTTATGCATCGCACTCTTGTGCTTAGAACGCCAACTATTCTCAATCAAAAAGGACCAAGGCTACTTGCAGTTTAATAATTGAACAAGTCAGTTGTGGGTGACAAGAATAAAATAGTTCCACATCTACGGACGTTCTACGGGATGCTCCTCCGGAGCAGGAAGATTTAGGAGAGCCTGATCGACAAGGGGAACGTAGAATCTGGCTGTTTGTGACGCTGTTCCCTTAACACTTCTTACTTCATCCAGATTCGACTGCCAGGAAAATATGTCTGCGGAGCTTCCCCAACCGCGTAACTACTCTCCGACTCGGTTGGTACTTCTCGGACCTGGCATTGCCTCGCTGAGGCGCTGAAGAACACGGCCAAAAGGTCGGGCCAGGAGTACAGCCGTACCTTTCTCAAGCCTCTTACCGCCCCGGACAACCGGAGAAGTTTCTACTCAGCGGCATTGCTCCCGTCCCCGAGTGCAGACTGTTGCTGCAGGGTAAGCGCCGAAACCAACCGCTCCGTTTAGGAGACTTTCAGGTTCTTCCCTTCAATTGCCGCACTTCTCACCGGGGGTTCGTACTATTCCGCTGAGTAAAACGCAGTGGCGCCACTATACCATTCCTGCATAGGTGTTGTTCTCTAGTGGGGCGTCCACACCTGTACACGTCTTGTCTCAGCTCTGTATTATTCGGCTCGTTAGCGAGGACTAGATGACAAATACGCCCAAGGTTACTGAAGCGGGAGTGCTGACAAAGCTGGACGTGCCCCTCAGCGAACAAGCTAGAAGCGAAGAAGAACTCTGGCGACAGCGTCGACAGGAATTCGTGCAGAATTCGACAGATAGCCCACGTGAGAGATACGACCGGTATACCGGCAGCACTCCACGGGCTGAGGGTGTTGAATTAGAGAAGGTAACTACCCCAACCTTCGATGGATGGTGGTGCAAACCTGTCGGTGCTGGTGCCGAAACAGCCGTGCTTTATCTCCATGGTGGCGCATTCCTTGTTGGGTCAGCGTCGGGGTTTTGCGGCTTGGCAAGCCAGATTGCTGCGCGTACAGGCCTAAAGGTGTTTGTTTTGGAATACCCTTTGGCACCCGAGGTGCAGTTTCCGGTCGCTCATGATCTCGTGTTGTCCACCTACGAATGGTTGTCGTCGCAAGGTGTCACAGAATTGGCGGTTGTAGGCGATTCGGCGGGTGGCAACTTGAGTTTGGCTTCTCAGGCATCCCTCTTGAGGGAGCCGCGCAAGCTCCCGACACCGAAGACGTGTGTGGTGTTCTCCCCTTTCGTTGACTTGACTTTATGCGGCTCCACTCTTTCTTACCCGGATCCTGTGATCCCAATGCAACTCGTTCTGAATAGCCAAACCAAATACCTTGGCAGCGCATCACCAAGCGACCCCCGGGCTTCTCCGCTATTCGACATTCCTTCAGGTATGCCTCCTATTTATATCCAGGTAGGCGCCGACGAAAGGTTGTTGGATGACTCTGTGCGCTTTGCCGGCGCTGCCGTGGCCAAGGGCAACGATGTAACGCTCGAAATTTGGGAAGGAATGCACCATGTGTTTCAACTGAGCGTCTCGGAGCTGGGTTCAGCACGCAAAGCCCTGGACGAAACAGCTGACTTCCTACGGCGCTCGTTTACTCGTCCAGGCACGGCATTTCAAGGCTAGAAGTGAAACGCCGAAGGCCGGCCGAGATCAGGAAGTTTTCAACGCAGAGATCATCCTTCTGCAACACGATGTATCGGAATGAGGTCAGGAATGAAATGCCTTTCACAGCGTACGTTTGGCTTTATCTTCGTGGTCGCTCTTTCTTGTGTCGCAAGCATTCGCGCCCAGCAATTGGCAACAGTGAGCGTTGTTGTCAATGACGCGTCGGGTGGAGTCGTTAATACGGCTAAGGTGACTTTGGCAAACACCGGAACGGGTGCGGTCCGTTCGGAAACGGTCGATCAATCTGGGACGGCGGTCCTGACAGCGTTGCCGGCGGCGGCATACCGGCTGACCGTGGATGCCAGCGGATATGCTAAGTACACGAACATCATCACGCTAACAGTAGGTCAGGACGCGGCCCTGAGTATTCGGTTGAATATTGGGACTGTCGACCAGACGGTCGCCGTTAATGATTCGGTTGGAAACTCGATTGATGTTGAGAAGACCGATACTAGCCAGGTGATTCATACGGCTCAAATTGCCGATCTCCCGTCTGGCGGAAGAGACTTCCTGGATTTCGCCTTGCTTACTCCTACGGCGACCATAGGCCGCTCCACGGTATCTCAAGCCCAGTCACCCTTTCTGGAAACGGTATTGCAACTTAGCTTCGGAGGACTTCGCGAGACCCACAGCGTCTTCTTCGGGTTGGATGGCACGGATTACTCAGTTAGTCTTTCGGGAGTGCAACGTGCGAGCCCGTCTCTCGATTGGGTACAAGAATTTCGAGTGATCGATGGGCCATACTCAGCGGACAACGGACGCCATTTAGGTGCGCTCGTCAACACAATCACCAAGTCCGGGACAAATGATCTTCACGGTTCCGTTTACGAGTTCCTTCGGAACAACGCGGTAGACGCGATTAGCCCGTTGTCGGCGTCAGGCTTAACCACGCTACGCTTCAATCAGTTTGGTGCCTACGCTGGAGGACCTATCCGTCGTAATAAAAGCTTTGCGTTTGTTGGTTATGAGGGCCAGCGCCGGGCGCAATCACCGACGTATTCCACCTTCATTCTTGGGTGCATAAACACCCGGGGGTGCTTGGGCCCGGGAACGCCCAGTATCAATCAAGTAAAAACGTCCTTGGGTCTCCAGTCAGAACAATTGAACTCATTCTTGCAGACCGACGATTATGACAAGACCATAGGGAAGCTGACCCAGCTTCATCACCAGACCGGCGTGCTGACCTTAGGTTATTTGTTCAGCAACGACCGGAAAAGGAACGCTCCAACGGCGGCTCCGGGACAGGGCTTACCCTCTACCTACCGGGACAACCCCGTCCTCGACCAGACAATTTACGGGAACTATCTAACGCAGCTTAACCGTCGCTTCACGACCGAAACTGTGATTGACTTTGGTCAGCGTACTTTTCACTTAACGCCAAAGGGTGCGGGCTTTGAACCAACAATCCTGGATCTGGACACGTTCCAGAGTGGAGGCATTTTGGGCAGTGTCTCCTATTACAAGGAAACGCATTGGGAGGGACAGGAGAATCTAAGCTTTACCAGGAGACGCAATGAGATAAAGTTTGGTGGTGGTTTTGAACCGGTCTGGATCAACACAAACGTTACCCTATTTACCCCTGGGGGTGGGGTGTTCACAAACGCAAGTTTTTTCGGAACCGGTGTGTTTGCAAACCCGGCTCTGGGCCCCGGGACGGCAGTGGAGCTATTGTTTCTTGAACCACGTTCTTATCTGGGTCTGCAGATCCCCTCGAGGTCGGTGCCGTTCAACTCGCTGTATAGCGGCGGCGCCGCATCGGCTTTCACGGATGCAACAACACTAAGGTTCTGGCACCGTTTGCTCAACTTTTACGCTCAAGATCAATTCAAAGCAACGACCAATCTAACGCTGACCGCGGGCCTCCGATATGACTTCGATGTCTTCCCCTCTGCCGCCGATGTCAAGGTGCAAGGATCGCTAAATCCGACGAACTATCATAACGTGCAACCTCGCGTCGGTGTCGCCTACGGCTTTCGGGGCGGCAAAGAGGCTCTTCGCGCTGGGTTCGGAACTTACACGGCACCATGGAACTATAGCGACCTGATAAATAATTGGCAGAATGGAGCATTCATGCCGCTTAATAATCCTTTCGTCGGCGACTTTCAGACTCCCGGCGGCACTATTGGTTTCAGTCCTTCTAGCGAGGTGGGCCTCGTGGGGCCGGCTCTAGCAGGAGC
This sequence comes from uncultured Acidobacteriaceae bacterium, assembly GCA_964246125.1. GTDB lineage: Bacteria > Acidobacteriota > Terriglobia > Terriglobales > Acidobacteriaceae > Edaphobacter. The sequence continues at coordinate 71,432 of CAXTPN010000001.1, read as the reverse complement.
CGCTTTCCGAAACTACGTTTCCAGCGGCGCATACCCAAATCCAGCAAACCTCTTGCAGTTTCCTTTAGGATTCATGCAGCGCAACTTTCCCAATCCATATGCCGAGCATGCAAGTTTAGAATTGGAAAGTACCTTGGGGCGCGGGTGGGTCTTGACCACAGGTTACGAGTATGTCCATGCGCTTAAGCTTCCGCTCAATCTAAGTGTAAATGGAACACCGGCCGGCACTATAGCGGACGGGCGGCAAAAGTTTGTACCTGCCGACACACATTTTGGCTTTGCTCTTCTAAAGGTTCCGGGGGCGTACTCCGTCTATAACGGGGGAACCGCGAGCGTACGAAAGTCGTTCGGAGATCGTTACAGTATTCTGGCAAACTATACGTATTCCAAGTCGATTGATCTCGCCACAGATTTGCAGTTGAGCAGCACAGTCCAAAACTACTTGAATCCGAATGCAGATCGGTCTGTGGGGGACAATGACATCCGGCATCGGTTTGTGATCTCCGCACTAGGGCAAACACCAGAGAGTTGGCCCTCGGTGGCGCGCAACATCAAGATCTCGGTGATCGACACGGTCCAAACTCCACGGTACTTCACAATCTTGTCAGGCTCTGATGTCAACGGTGACAGCTACCCGTTCTCTGACCGAACAGGACTCGTTGGGCGTAATTCCTATCGAGGACCCTACTTTTATAACACAGACCTCAGACTCGAAAGGGTGTTCCATCTAAAAGATCGGCTTGCTTGCGAGGCTAGTATGGAGGCCTTCAATCTAGCCAATCACATCAACGTTCTGAATATCGATCAGACTTACGGTGCAGCGGATTTTCTCGGCCCCGTGCCACATCAGTATGGAGATCGCATCGCCAGTCCAGCCAACGCAACGTTTGCTACTCCTAACTATGATGCTCCGGGACGACAGCTCCAAGGATCTATTCGATTCAGCTTCTAGTCGCTTCGTAGGCGGCTACGATGCTGAGTGTATTGTGAAGAACTTTTGGAGGCGGTAGCCGTGATCCCTGATAACGTACAGGCTGTTCCGAGTAGAACAATTAACATGCTCATTGGCGGGCGAGCGGTAGGCGGCACTCGACGCCTCCCGGTAATGAACCCCGCCAATCCTTCTGAAGAGGTAGGTACACTCCCTCTCGCATCCACTGAAGATGTGTGTGACGCAGTAAGGGCTGCAAAGGCGGCGCAGCGGGAGTGGGGGCAGAAGCTCTTCAGTGAACGTTCGTCCTTTCTTTCTAGAGGACTGGCACGGTGTGGCGATGATCTAGAGCCTAAAACCAGGCTCTTCTCGCGTGAGAATGGAAAGACTTTGGCAGAAGCGCAGGCGGAACTCAGTGATATCCCGAAGAGGGCGCAGTTCACGCTCGCGTTGGCGCCAGAGCTCGACAATGTTCGAATCCTGGATGCCGTTGGAGGGCAAACTATGGTGCGCCCGTGCCCATTCGGAGTGGTAGCAGCAATCGCTCCGTGGAACGCGCCGGTGAGCCTCGCTTGTATGCAAGTAATCCCTGCGCTTCTTTGCGGCAACTCAGTGGTTGTCAAACCGCCGGAGAGTTGTCCCTTGACGTTGGTGCAGACTCTAGAAGCTATAGCAGCTGAATTGCCCTCAGGTGTACTGAATATCGTCACAGGTCTGCCTTCAGAAATAGGCGATGTCCTCACGAGACATCCTGACATCGGGAAGATCAGTTTCGTGGGGGGCGTCCGCTCGGCGAGGGGCATTCTGTGCAACGCTGCGGACACTGTGAAGAGTGTCACCGTCGAACTCGGCGGAAATGACGCCGCGATCATTTTGGAGGATGCAGATCTCGGAAAGGAGTCGCTCCGCCGTATGGCGACAAGTATCTTTCGCATGGCAGGGCAGGTCTGCATGGCTATCAAGAGGATCTACGTACCTGACGGAATTCATGACAAGTTTACAGACGCACTTGGCCAGTTGATGGACGAAATAGTTGTCGGGGCGGGCACCACTCCTGGCGTTACGATGGGTCCGTTACATACGCGATCTGCGCTGGAACGCACAAAAGGTATCTTGGCTGACGCTCAAGAACGCGGAGCGACGCTACGTGAGTATGGAAAGTTTGACGACCAGGCTAGTACGAGCGGTGGTTATTTTGTGCGGCCGACAATGGTAACGGATGTCTGTGACGACGCGAGAGTGGTGATAGAAGAGCAATTCTGTCCGGTGATACCTGTGCTTCGCTACCGGACTGTAGAAGAGGCCTTAGATCGTGCAAACTCTACGATCTTCGGTTTGGGCGGCTCAGTCTGGAGCAGAGATACGGAGCTTGCAAGCAGTGTTGCGGTGCGATTGCAGGCAGGCACAGTGTTCGTAAATTCACACGGGACGAACAGTGTCAATCGAAAAGCACCATATGGCGGAGTGAAGCAAAGTGGGACGGGAAGACGGGGAGGGTTGGAAGGGATACTCGAGTACGCGCAGCTTCAGACCCTTACGACCTGTGAACAGTGATTTCAATTGTCGTTTGCCGGCCCGCTTCATAACGAGTCGTGACACCAAACCTATTCGGCTAGGATCGACGGCGAGGACCAATGGATAGACTTAAGGGACGCAGTGTCATCATCACCGGAGCAGCCCAGGGCATTGGTGCAGCATTCGCGCACGCAGTCGCTGCGCATGGCGCCAAGGTGACTGTGTGCGACCTGCTTTCGACGGCGGAGACCGTAGACTCGATATGTCAAGAGGGTGGACAAGCCATCGGCCACATCTGCGATGTAACCGACGGAAATGCGGTGCGAGACATGGTTCAGAACGGCGTAAGCGTCTACGGTTGCGTCCAGGGCTTAGGGAACAATGCAGCGCTCTTCGCACAGCTACCAAAGCGTCCATTTGAAGAGATTTCCTCCGCTGAATTTGACCGTGTCATGGCCGTGAACGTTCGAGGCGCCTTCGAATGCGCGAAGGCCGTTTCAGCCGTAATGCGCCTGCAGCGATATGGGAAGATCGTCAATGTAGCATCGGGCACGGTATTCAAGGGGCAGATGCACATGCTCTCTTATGTCACATCGAAGGGCGCGGTCGTCGCTATGACGCGTTGCCTAGCTCGGGAGTTTGGGCCTTCGGGTGTCTCGGTGAACTGCTTGGCACCTGGTTTCACAATGAGCGGTGGGGTGAAACAGCATCCAGACTGGATTCGAGATGGGGAGGCCACGATCGCGGGGCGCGCTTTTCGTCGTGAGCAATCTCCCGGTGATCTGACTGGAGCCTTGATCTATCTTCTCTCGGAGGATAGCGATTTTATGACTGGACAGACACTTGTAGTCGACGGCGGTTCTGTGATGCGCTGAAGGCGAATGCACAGACCCACAATACTGCGGGACCGACTACACAAAGAGGACTTTGCGATGCAGACAGGTCGGTCAATAAGGGCCCGCAGCGTGGGCGCCTGGTACGTCCTCGGAGTGTTGCTTCTCAGTTTTATCTTCAACTACCTAGACCGATCAATCCTATCTATCTTGGTCACGCCTATACAGCATGACCTTAAAATTAGCGATACGTCCTTAGGTCTGCTGCAAGGTGTTGCGTTTGCCTTATTCTATGGAATATTTTCTCTACCGATATCAAGACTGGCTGATGCCGGAAACCGGCGCAATTTGCTGATGATTGGAACCGTAGTATGGTGTGCCGCCACTGCGGGCTGCGGAGCCGTCCATAGTACCGTCCAACTGTTTGTTGCCCGCATCCTAGTTGCGGTTGGAGAAGCTGTCTTAATGCCATGCGCGGTATCAATGCTGGCGGATTTGTTCCCAAGACAGGAGCGAGGAAGAGCTTTTGGAGTCTTCTCGATGGGAGCGTACCTAGGTGGAGCAGCCGCTTTCATCGGGGGAGGAGTTCTGTTTCAGGCGCTAAGTTCAAAGACACACTATGGGCCTTGGGGGAGTGTGAGTCCCTGGCGAGCCGTGTTTATGATAGTGGGTCTTCTTGGACTCATGGTTGTTCCATTGCTTGTAGCCGTTCGAGAACCTGCTCGCCTCAGAGACGATGGCTTGCCGGCGGAAGCGTCGTCGACCGTGGGCGAGGTATGGAGTGAACTACGCAAGAAAAGGGCTGCCGTGAGCCTGGTAGTGTTGGGCTATTCTTTCGTTGCGATGACGGGCCAGACACTGCAACTATGGCTCCCAACTTTGTTTGTCCGTATACATGGGTGGGGGATCAAACAAGTAGGTATCCGCTTGGGAGTGACCGCGCTTGTCTTAGGTCCTTTGGGCTCCATAACGGGTGGTATGGTGGCCGATATATTAGGCCGACGGGGCAGGTCGGACTCCAAGATTATGGTGGGAGCGGGCGGAGCGCTGGTCAGTGCGTGCGCTGGCGTGCTACTTACCCTTCGGAGCGATATCGACGCGATGGGTGGAGTTGCATTGTTCTATTTCTTTTTCGGCCTCAGCTTCGGACTCGCTCAGGCCTCAATAGCAGACCTAGTGCCTAATAGAATGAGGGCGCAAACAATTGCCCTCTATGGTCTTCTTAATAATCTTCTCGGCGTTGTTCTAGGCCCTGTCCTTGTCGGCTTGTTGAATGACGATGTGTTCCATGATACGGGAAAGATCAATCTTTCTCTGCGCATAGTGGTAAGCACTTCATTTCTTATCGCGGTGGTTCTGCTATGCGTGAGCAGAGGCTCCGTTCGAAGGGTGTTGTCTGAAATCCCTCTAAACGCAGGCTAGTTGGCAGGCTCGCCCCCGAGATAAGTCGTGAAGGTGAGCGTCTTCGTAGCTGTGTTCAACCGCTTCAGAGCGGGTTTTGCCGGGCTACGTCATAGCTGTCAACGTCAGTAAAAGTTTGTGACAGAAAGCGGTGTGATGCAGGAAGCGCGAATGCGCCTTATGGTTCATTGTGAACAACCCAGAGCTAGTGGTCCGGGGAGCCGAAAAAACGCTAACTCCTAAGTCAGCTTCAGAAGTGTCTGGGCATTTCCTCCAAGGATCTTCGCTCTATCAGCGGAGGCAAGTGGCAAACTATCCACCCAGGCGACTCCTTGGGAGCTGTCAGATACAAAAGGCCAGTCAACTCCAAAGAGTATTCGGTCTATACCGAGCTCCATGACGCAGCATAATAAGGCGGGCGTTGAGAAGAACCCGCTCGTGCTGATCCAAAAGTTTCTGGTAAAAGTCTCTCGAAAGTTGATCGACTTTTGTCCTGATCTTGATAGCGCCTGATCAATTCGCCAGAGTTGAAAAGGTAACGATTCCCCAAGGTGCCCCAGAATTATCTTCAGGTTTGGATGACGCTCAAAAACTCCCGAGAGGACCATACGCAGGCCCTGTGTACCTGCTTCAACTGTATATCCCCAAGCAGGCCGCGCCAGCATTCCAAAATCTTTCAGATAGTCCTTGTAATAAGCATCGATGACTGCTGGATGAGGCGTGGACGGGTGCAGGTAAATTGGAACATCCAGGTGTTCGGCCCGTTGGTAAATCGGCCAATACTCCTTTAGATCGAGAAAGTGGCCGTTCGACAAACCGTGCAGCATAGCACCCTTGAAGCCCATATTGACGCAGCGTTCAAGCTCGTCAGCGGCAGCTTCCGGCTGAGCACTTGGCAAGGCGGCAAAGGCGGCAAATCTTCGGGGATACGCCCTTATCGCGGCCGCAAGCCGGTCATTTACCCTACGAACCAGTGGAACAGCCACTTCAGCTGGCAATTTCTGGGCAGATGGCGATCCGTGGGATAGAATACTTATATTAATGCCGGCGAAGTCCATGTCCGCGATTCGTTGTCCGGCGAAATCGCGCAACTTGTCTTCGATGATGCCAGGCCGGGACGCTTCGTCGCCGACGAAGTGGGATGCCAGCTCGGCATCCCAATAATGTTCTTCCACAGCTACGATGAGACGGCTTAACGTCGGGGTCAAGTGATTGGCCTTTCGGGATCAACGAACGCCAGAGAGCGTGCCGTCAGCATTGCGTAGCCGTTCTGGGGACTGTAGGAATGGGTTTCGCTTCCAGGCGGCTGTCTCTGATCCTAGATATAGGACCTAGTTGCCTGCTTGTTTCTGAGTTTGATGTGGATATTCTTCTCGCGCGTAAAGGAAAGCAGCTCTCCTAAACACTCGTCCCTTCCCAATCCCGACTGCTTGACGCCCCCAAAGGGAGCTCCCAGGAAATGACTACTCACTGTGTTAATCCAAAGATAACCAACGTCAACGGACGCCGCAAGACGATGTGCTCGGTTCAGATCATCGGAAAAGATTGCACAGGTGAGGCCATACTCAACGGAGTTTACGATATCAACCATTTCGGCCTCGTCTGACCAACGAATGACCGATTGCACGGGTCCAAAGATCTCTTCACGTGCTATTCGCATGGAGGGCAACACGTCTACAAAGACCGTCGGCTCGATAAAGGTGCCGCTTGCCAACTCTTCGTCGTCCGGTCGTTTGCCACCACAAAGCAACCTTGCCCCCTCGGCTTTCCCGGCTTCGATGAATTCCATCACTCGATCAAACTGTTTGCGGCTGACGAGCGCACCCATCGTGGTGTTCGGGTCTGTTGGAGGTCCGGGGCGATAGTATGAAATACGCTCTTTCATTTGCTCAAGAACTGCGTCGTAAATCGAATCGTGAAGCAGAAGTCGGCTCATCGATCCGCATGACTGGCCGCACCAGGTATAGTTCATGCCTGAAACCGCGGCCTTTGCGACCTCGGCGGGATCGGCGTCCGGACAGGCGATCAGGGCGTTCTTGCCCCCGAGCTCGAGGATTACCGGCTTTATCGTAGCTGCACCCGCCTGGTACACGGCTCGACCTGTTGGAACACTCCCGATCAACGTCACCATATCTATCCCTGGGTCAGATGATAGTGCTGCTCCTACCTCGGCCCCCCCGGTCAAAAGGCCAAATACGCCTGCGGGAAGCAGGTGGCCTACCAGCTCCGCTAATCGGAGCCCCGACAAGGGGGCCTGTTCCGGTGGTTTGATAATGACGGCGTTTCCGGCGGCAAGAGGTGCGGCCATGCGCCCAGCACTGAACATGAAAGGATGATTGAAGCCAACGATTCGCGCTACAACTCCCAACGGTTCACGCACCGTAAAGTTGACAGCATCCGGCCCCATTGGAATGGAAGAACCCTTCATCTCCGTAACCAGGCCCGCATGGAAGTCAAAGAGTCCTGCCGCAACCATAGCGTCAGATTCCATTTCGCGCACTGGATTGCCGCCGTTCATCGCATCGAGGAGCGCCACTTCATGGGCGTTCGCACGGATGACGGAACCAATCTCCTTCAGGATCTTAGCGCGTTCAAGAGGAGCTACCTGCCTCCAGGCGTTAAAGCCAATTCGAGCCGCACGGACTGCGGCAGTCGCGTCTTCCACTGAGGCGTAAGGCGCAAACCCTAGGCTCTTACCTGTGGCTGGATCAACAGTTTCTCGGAAGTCGCGGTTTATCGGATCGTGCCAATCACCACCGTAGAACAACTGCTTCCTTGTCGGCACTAGCTGGGACAGCTTTAGTTGTTTATTGTCACTCATCGGAATCTCCTGAGCGGTTACAGCATATGGGAGAAGACGAGATGGCTGCTCACTCTCCCTGCTAACAATAATCTACTACTTCAGCGTGTGACTCTTATTGCTCTTGCCCTCCTGGGATTCACTTTTCATTCGTCTTCTTTGCAGGCGTAGCGTGAAAAGACATGTATTTGTTGGCAATTCGCTAACTATTCAATCTCGTTGGCGATTCTTCCATCATAACACTACTGTTGTGCGCGGCTGGCGCAATGCACGTCCCGCAACCGGCGGGTATTAGTTTAGGGTTCTTGTACCGGATTTATCGCCGGTGGAACAACGAGTAACGAGATGGGAGTACCAAGCATGGTTGCCGGTCTTTTGGGTCAGGTCGAGGAAATCGTCACAGCGAATCGCATCCTCGCCGCTCTTGGGATACTTGACAGCTTTGGACACGTCAGCGTCCGGTACTCTGACGAACCGGACAGGTTCTTGCTGGCTCGGAGCATGGCACCTGCACTTGTGTCTCCCGAGGACATAATGATGTACGAAACAAGTGGCCTACCAGTGGCTAGTGAGCAACGCAGAAGCTATCTCGAGGTCTTTATTCATAGCGAGACTTACCGTAGTCGCCCAGACGTGGGGGCGATTGTTCACAGCCACTCCCCCGCAGTTATCCCCTTTTCCATCGTAAAGAGCACACCCCTTCGTCCGGTCTACCATATGGCTGCTTTCCTAAGCGAAACAACCCCGGTCTTTGATATTCGAGACCGAGCAGGCGAAGCAACCGACCTCCTGATACGAACCGCCGATCTTGGTGCCGATCTATCGCGTTGTTTGGGACGGGGTAGCGCCGTGCTGATGCGTGGACACGGCTTTACGGTCGTAGGGGAAACTGTGCAACAGGCAGTCTTCCGCTCAGTTTACCTGGAAAGTAACGCAAAGATTCAAATGGCCGCACTTCAACTCGGGACGGTGCAGTATTTGACAGAGGCAGAGGCTTTGGCGGCGGCAAGAGTTAACGAATCTCAGATCGGCCGAGCCTGGGAAGTGTGGAGTCGCGACTTAGGGCACTAAGGAAGGGGACGGACGGAGAGTAGCACCTGGTTCACCGTTAGGAAAGTTTTTGGAAATTGCAACGTTGTAGCGACAAGAAGTCATTCATTCGTTCACGAGGGAGGAAGACATGTCATTGAGCGCCTTGCAGGCATCAGCATATCTGCACCATATACACTTGGGCAGTCCTAGGCCAGGCGAATTAGCTGAGTTTTACGGGTCAGCCCTCGATATGCGGGTCGAGGCGTTGACTGATGACGTCTGGATGGCAGTTGGACCGGCGAGACGTGTGTTGTTCTCAAAAGGGAATGCGAAAGAGTTGATATCTGCCGGCTTCGCAGTTCGGGATCAGGTAGCGCTTGACGGATTACACGCGTTTGCCACTCAGACGGGCGCAGAGCCTTACTATGTGGAGTCCTGTCTTTTCCAGGCTGGCGCGTTTGCGGTTGTGGATACGGATGGTAACACGATCATTTTCGGTTTGGCGCAGAGTGATTCCGCTCCTGTCAAGAGGGGGATTCGTGGCCCCATTCAGCACCTTACACTTGCATCGCAGAACATAGAGGCCATTGGGGACTTCTACTCTCGCAAACTCGGCTTTGGCGTCTCGGATCGCGTAATCCGCGGTGAAGATGGAAAGTTGATGACGTGCTTTATGCGCGGTAACCACGAACACCACAATCTCGCGTGTTTTTTTCAGGAACGTCAGGGAATTGATCATCACTCGTATGAAGCTGGCGAATGGGACACAATCCGTGATTGGTGCGACCACCTTGCAAGTAAAGGCATCCCTGTCATGTGGGGGCCGGGACGACATGGACCGGGCAACAATTTGTTCATCTTCGTTGTCGACCCTGATGGTAACTGGATTGAAATCTCAGCCGAGTTGGAAGTAGTCCATGATCGCGGCGTAAAAACTTGGCCTCACGAGGAAAGGACGCTCAACCTGTGGGGCCGGGGCGTGCTTCGTGCCTAATCTGGAGAGTTCTTATGAATTACGTAAGCTTTAGCGTCGGGACCTACGTCAGCTTCGGAGTCTTGCTGGAGGAAGGTGTTTATGATCTCGGAGCCCGTGTCCGCTCAGTGGTGCCGGATTTAAGGGCACTCTTGGCCGCGCAATCTCTAGGATTGCTTACGATGCCAGATGATTGCGCCACCATCGACTTCCGCAGTTCCGAATTTACCTATCTCCCAGTTGTTCCTAATCCAACTAAGATCTTGTGCGTCGGACTCAATTACGAAGATCATCGTGCGGAGACGGGAAGAGCGGCGACTGACCACCCCGCAATCTTCACTCGATTTTCCGATACGCTGGTGGGACATCGCGCGTCGGTGCTTTTGCCGCCAGTTTCGAAGGCTCTCGACTACGAAGGCGAGCTCGCTGTCGTCATAGGAAAAGCGGGCTATCGGGTAGCTGAAGACGAAGCGTCGAGTTTGATCGCGGGCTACTCGGTATTCAACGATGTAACAGTCAGGGACTGGCAAAGGCACACGCCGCAGTTTACCCCTGGGAAGAACTTTCTGGGAACGGGAGCATTTGGCCCTTCGCTTGTAACTGGCCTGGAACTAACCGATCTTCAAGGTAAGCGGCTCGAAACTCGTCTGAATGGCCAAGTCGTGCAGAGCGCCGACCTGGACGATATGATCTTCTCGATACCACAGATTATCGCCTATGTGAGCGGGTTTACACCGCTTTCTCCCGGTGATGTCATAGCAACGGGCACTCCCGGTGGGGTCGGGTTTAAGCGTGACCCGCCGCTCTACATGCAAGAGGGAGACATAATAGAGGTGGGTATTGAAGGAATCGGCAGACTCCTGAATGTAGTTGGCATCGAAGGCAAAGCCCATTCGCAAAGTTAGCACTTACGCAATGTGTCGTCGTCCGTCTTGGCTGACTTGCGGGTGCCGAAGGAGTTTGACCCTCATTGATGTTTGGCGCTAATACACGCCTCAGCCGGTGTCGGCGTCAGGAGTCCACATAGCTGAGCGGGCGCTGCTTGCTAACGTCTCGGCTACTCGCCGGAGTTCAGTCATGATCAACGATGTTCTTCAATGCGATGTGCTTATTGTGGGTGCAGGGCCAACGGGGCTAACGCTGGCAAATATACTTGGGCGAGGGGGAGTGCAAGTTCTCGTAGTTGAAAAACACGAGAGTACCGTGCGGGCGCCCCGTGCGGTATCGATTGATGACGAGTCGCTGCGAACGATGCAGTCTATTGGTCTCGTCGAGGAGGTTCTCAGAAACGCCGCGGCAGATTACGGGTCTCATTACTACGGAGCAGACGGCCGGTGCTTCGCAAAGGTTGAACCAACTACCCGCGAATATGGGTATCCTCGCCGCAGTGCATTTACCCAGCCTGAACTCGAGAAGACGCTGCTGTGTGGTGCCGGCCGCTACCGGAACGTGCGGGTGCTGTTTCAACACGAGGTGAATTCCATAGAGGAAGGTTCGCGGGATGTGGTCGTCAGGGCGAAATCCTGCGAAGATACAGTCGTCGTTATCCGAGCAGCCTATGTGGTAGGTTGCGACGGAGCGCGCAGTATTTGTCGGAAGCACATTGGCTCGGTCTTCACCGGTTCGAGCTACCCGCAAAGGTGGTTGATCGTCGATCTGGCGAATACCTGCGAGTTCCTTAGACAAACACGCGTCCTATGCGATCCAAGACGTCCCCTGATCACGCTGCCTGGACCAAATGGCATCCGACGATACGAGTTCATGCTCCACGGGAATGAGGATGAGACGGTCGTTGTCAGAGAGGATTTCGTGAGGAGTCTTCTCGCCTCCAACGGGCCAGACCAGAGTTGTTCTATCGTCCGGGCCGAGGTCTATACCTTTCACGCGCTCATAGCTGATAAATGGAGCCGTGACCGTATTTACCTCGCCGGGGATGCAGTTCACCTCTCGCCGCCCTTCGCTGGACAAGGGCTGAACAGTGGCTTGAGAGATGCCCACAACCTGGGATGGAAGCTCGCAGCTGTTGTTCGCGGGGAGTTCAGCGAAGCCTTGCTGGCCACTTATTTCCAAGAGCGCGAACCTCACGCACGAGCGCTAATCCAATTAGCAGTTCAGATGGGGAAGATTATGATGCCTAGGTCGCAGGGTACCGCGTTTCTATACCAAACTCTGCTCAGATCGACGCAGCTGATCCCTCAATTGAACAGCTATATTGCGCAAATGAAGTACAAACCCAAACCTTTTTATCAGAAAGGATTTCTCGCCGCTGAAACAGCGCGAAATCAGTGGGCGGGTCGGATGCTGCCGCAACCTCTCGTGGAAACGAAGGATAAGCATATCCTAAAGCTCGATGAGTGCTTGGAAGATCGATGCCAACTCGTAGTGGTTGGGCCCAACGCCCAACGGTGGATACAAGATTGTAGTCGTTATGATTTCGGATTTGACGACTGTCGACCATTGGCCGTTCTTCCAAACATTCTTAATCCGGATCCAGACTTACCAGCGCGCAGTCGCGTCGTGCGTGCTATTGACAAAACGATCAATGCTTTTGTCAAAGAAGATCAGACGGTCGCTATGCTACTGCGACCAGATCGTTACATCGCCGCGGCGACATCCGATGGTCTTCTTGATCTCGCTACACAAAGCAGGCTACTGTTTGAAGCGTTCGGCGGGTCTCCGCGGAATGCACTGAGTAGCGAGTATATGTGCCATAAAGAAGTCGAAGCTGAGACCTGACATCCTCAGTCCATCCATGACTCTCAGGATGAGAGGGTGGGGAGTCACGTGGTCGAAGCTGCTTGATGTTCGAGGTCCTTAAGGCGCTTGCTAACGCCCGCCTTAATAGACTCAATCAGTTTGGATACCTTGCCAGTTGTTGTATGTGTCGCAGTAAAAGCCAAAATTCTCGCCGGTACGGCCTCCCAATCGGGCAGGACTCTCACGAGTCCTTCGCCAAATACCGAATCGGTGGCGAGCAGCCTCGGGACTATAGCTACTCCAAAATGCTCCCGAGCGAACTGCGCAATCAACCCGGCATTCGTAGCAGAACATTGGCCCGTCACGTTGATATTGCGGCGTTCTTTTCCCCGACGGAGCTCCCATTCCTTCTGCACTGTACCTCTGGAGAGTTGAATGCATGAATGTTTCTGAAGGTCTGTTGGCTCTTGTGGCGTACCGTTCCGTTGAAGGTAAGTCTTCGACGCAACCAGGTAACGGGATAACGTGCCGACGCTTCTGGCCACCTGAGAGGAGTTTGGCAAAGCACCCTGATGAGCCACGATGAAGGCCAGGTCCAACCCATCATTTACGAGGTTCGGTGGGTTCCCGTGAATTGAGATAAGTTCAAGGGAAACGCCAGGATTGCAGCGTGCGAACTGCGCGAAGATCGGAATGAAGAGTATCCGCGAGAGCTCCCAAGTAGCTCCTATCCTGATTCGGCCCAGCATTGCGCTTGCGTTTTGCGTGATGTTGTCACGCAAGTTGTTTGCTTCCTCAACTAATTTGCTGGCCGACTGGAAGCACGCCTGGCCCGCTTCTGTAAGCGCCACTCTGCGAGTTGAGCGGTTTACCAACGTAACTCCCAGTTCCGCTTCAAGCGTCGAGATTCGTCGAGAGAGCGTAGATGCAGGCATGTCAAGGGCTGCAGCAGCTCGACCGTAATGAAGCGCCTTACCTAGTTCTACAAAGCACGCAATATCCGTCAGGAAGGGCATGATATCAACCTCTAGGGGTGAGACTGTCACCTACAAGGTTATACCATCAATGCATTACTGAAATCCACGCCTGCCTCGTACAGTCGTATACAACCGAGGTCGCTAAAGCCTATTCTCTTGGCTGGCGCCTGCAGGCGCCTGATCGCGCTGTTCAAAAACGGACATGAACTGAAAGCCGTTGGGGATGGCACCGAAGGCGAATCAGGGGATTCAAAACGAGAAGTCGAAGTTGGCCCGCTCAGCATTCCGGCTCGCGGGCGTGCGAAGTTGCAGCGTGGAGGCAGGTATGAGCGAGAGTTTTGTTGCTTTAGGGGAAGACAGTGTAAGGTACGCCAATCATGTGCCGTTGACGCCCCTCTCTTTTCTTCGTCGTGCTGCAGATGTGCACCCAAAGAGCGTCGCCGTACGACACAGGGAGATCGAGGTAACCTACTCTGAGCTAGCATCGCGTTCTCGACAATTGGCGGCCGCGCTTGCGGGAGCGGGGCTGGAGCGTGGCGACATAGTTGCGGTACTTTCGGCTAATACGCCAGCCCATGTCGAGGCGCACTTTGGTGTGCCGATGATGGGAGGCGTACTGAACTCGATTAACATACGTTTGGACGCAGGCACCATAGCATACATCCTGACTCATAGCGAAGCGCGCGTTCTCCTGGTGGATGAAGAGTTTGCTCCATTGGCTCGCGCAGCACTGGCGCAAACGCCGAGGAAGATCCTCACCATTGGAATAGCCGATGCTGCAGTTCCGCGGGATCCGATAGGTTTTATGGAGTACGAAGCGTGGCTTCGGTCGGTCCCAACCAACTTCGCCCCGATTCTTCCCAACAATGAAGAAGACCCGATCGCTCTCTGCTATACCTCTGGGACTACGGGAAAACCGAAGGGAGTCATCTATGATCATCGGGGCGCGTACTTAAGTGCGTTGGGAACCATTGTTGCGTGGTCACTGAGCGAACCAATCGTATATCTGTGGACTCTACCCATGTTTCATTGCGCTGGGTGGTGTTTCCCATGGATTGTGGTCGCATTGGCCGGGCAGCAAGTTTGCCTTCGTCGACCGTCACCTAGCGCAATAGTTGCCGCTCTCTCAACATATGGCGTGACTCATCTGTGTGGAGCACCAGTGATTCTTTCAGCAGTTGCAGGTGCCGTTTCGGAAGGGATGACCCGGCCCCCTCGGGGCATAAAGTTCATGACTGCAGGTGCCTCACCCCCTGCGTCCACGATCGCGGACGTCGAGGAACTTGGGTTTGAAGTAACCCATACATACGGGATGACCGAAGTCTTTGGTCCTTGCGTTATCTGCGAATGGCCGAAGGCGTGGAACGCATTGACAGTGGCAGAACGATCCCGTCTCAAAGCCCGTCAAGGTGTTCGGTATGCCCTGCAAGAGGATACTGATGTACTTGATCCCGGAACGATGCGGGCGGTGCCTGCTGATGGTAGGACGCTTGGAGAAATCATGATGCGTGGAAATATGCTCATGAGGGGGTACCTCCACGATCTCGTGGCTACCAACGAGGCATTTGCGGGTGGGTGGTTTCATAGTGGAGATCTGGCGGTCAAGCACCCTGATGGGTATATGGAGATTCGTGATCGTTCTAAAGATCTCATCATCTCGGGCGGAGAAAACATCAGCAGTTTAGAAGTAGAACAGGTGCTTCACCGTCACCCAGCCATTGAACACGCTGCGGTCGTGGCTTGTCCGGACCAGAGATGGGGAGAGACGCCTTGCGCGTTTGTGACTGTACGCGCCAATGTCAGTTGGGACGAAAAGAGCGTAGTGTCGTTTTGCCGAGAACATCTCGCTGGCTATAAAGTCCCGCGGGCCTTCGTTGTTGGAGAGTTGCCAAGAACTGCAACTGGAAAGGTCCGCAAGTTGGAGCTTCGAGAGCGAGCTCGGCTGCTCGCCGAACAGCTTTCGAAGGGAGGAGTCGCTCAATCATAGTCCACCTTTTACATGAGACAAGGAGGACGTGATTTGCACCTCACTTTCTAACTAGGTGCGTGCCGCCAAATTCAGGCAGGAAGGCGAGATTGATGGTCAGAACGCGAAGTATGGACCCAACGCGAAAGATGGACCCTTTGAAGATATGTCGTCTTCACTCGGGGGTCGAAAGACGTGTCTGAAAGGGTCGCAAGTCTCCTGTTCTCTTAGGTGACGGAGCTCTACTAACATCCACGAGCGGTTAGCAAGGACTGGCTCTAAGATTGAGGACACCGTGAGCTCACCCAAGAAGACACTAGAGGTGGTCCATCAATGCCAAAGTTGCGGAGCAACAGTGAGTCCAGCAGCATTGGGTCAGAGTGTAAATGTTTCTGGTGTAGTCTCATGCAAGGTGTGCGGGCACATCGGGCCTCTCAGTGTGAGAATCGTTACTGGGAAATAGTGGGTTCCGGTTCACACGGGCGGACCAAGTTGGTTTACGGCATAGGAGAAAGCGAAAGGCCTATTAGGGGGCATTTCGGCGGGAACGATATGGGAACAACCTCGATCAGAATGTAGCCCAGTTTATCCCACATGGTCCTATGAACTAAGCATGCAAGTAGCTTTTCTTTCAACTAGATCCGCTGATTCCAGACAACTTCAAGCTTCGGCAGAAGGCCCTGAAAAGGCCGGCGTCGGCGGTCCGATCCCGTCTCTGGCCACCATCACCGTTACACACAGTTGATTCGCTAATAACCGGCCCAACCTCGCTTTGAGCGGCTCTGAGTCCCAGTCTTTTGGTCGAGCGGGTAGAGTAGGCCGCGAGTAGGCTCATCGCCTTCCCATCTCAACGAAAAAGATCAATGTCCCCGGAGACGTCGTAAACCGGACCTTCGTCGGTCTCCCTGGGTGTCAGGACAAGCTGGTCGATATGGCAAGCCAAAATCTCCTTCGCTTTCACGGGCTCCGAATCGAATGCCGCTTTGAAATCGAGGGCTTTGTCGGCCACAAAATCTCGAATCGACTCCAACGAAAACTCCAAATCCACTCGGTGTTTCCCACCTGACTGAGATTGTGAATAGATCCTCCCGGTCCGGGTTGCTGCCGTAATCTAAAGACGATGAAGCTACGACAGGTCTCCGCTCCAGCACTGCGTAAGAACAGCCCCAATCGTCCAAAGATCCAGGACGTAGCGCGGGCTGCAGGTGTTTCGCTCGGAACCGTTTCCGCAGTGCTCAATGGAAGAAGCGTCGTAAAGGAAGCTACTCGGCAACACGTTGAAGAGACGATTGCAAAGCTCGATTACCATCCGGACCTGTACGCGAGCAATCTTGCCCGTCGCAGCACACGGGTTTTGGGTGTTATCGTCTCTAATTTGATCAACCCGTTCTTTTCCGAGCTCGCGCAGGCCATTGAAGTAGAAGCAGACAAGTTCGGCTACCAGATTGCGTTGACGGCGACCAACTTCTCGCCTCAAACTCACCTCGTTGCGGTCCGACAGTTTATAAGTGCCAGGGTCGCGGGCATCGCCGTGATGACTTCGGAACGTAATGTTGTAGCGCAACAGATTCTTGCGCAGAGTGGCGTGCCAAGCACATTTCTCGATGTCGGCAGGCCATCGGCGAACTGCACGAACATCAACATAGATTCACGCGGCGGCATGAAAGCGATCGTGGAACACCTTTTAGACCTTGGTCATCGCGATCTGCTTTTTCTTCGCAACTCGCAGAAGTCGAGTGGTCCTCCTCTGCTGTCGCACCACATGCGGGATCAGGGATTCGCCGCCGCTATCGACGCCTGCGGCTTGCGCGACCTGAAGGTGAATGTTCTCGATGCAAATGGACCAGGTGCGGAGGCGGGCGAAACGGCAATCGGTCTGGCGCTCGCCCGATTCGATTTCACCGCGGTGATCGCTGTGACCGACATGGTTGCGCTCGGGGCCTATCGGGGTCTCCAGCAGAGAGGTTTGCGTATTCCAGACGATGTTTCTGTCGTGGGGTTCGACAATACGTATGTCAGCCGGTTCTTGTCGCCTTCCTTGACAACAGTCAATGTAGACCGAACGCGCTTAAGCGAGATTGTCGTGCAGGAACTGCTTTCATCAGGGCCGAACTCGCTCGCCAGGAAATCGATCTTCATGCCAACTGATCTGATCACACGGGAGTCGACCGCGGCACCGAATCGTCGCCGTCCCTCTAAGCACCTTCCGAAGCTCTCCGGGATAGACAAAACTCTCTAAGAGTATTATCTGAGCTGCTTACCGAGGATGCAGCGCAAGACGTTGCCCTCATCTCCACGAGCTCAACCCAAGAACACACTCTCGCACCCGTGAACCTTCCGGCCAGCTTTTTCAAAGCAGCGTCTTGACAACACCCGTGCTGCCTCCATATATTCCTTTTCGCCAATCGAAACGTTTCAATCTTGTCGCGATTTCGTCACGGTGCGCCTTGGAGGCTTCATGAAGACTTGTCGTTTACTGGAAAATGTAGGGGGCACCTCCTCTGCCATGAGGAAGAGTTTGATCGCCTTTGCGATCCTATCTGCATGGCTTTTCGTCGGTTCCGGCTCGGCTCAAGTGGGCTCGACGGCCTCCGTGTCTGGCTCTGTTACAGACGAGAGCGGAGCCGTTCTGCCAGGGGCGAGCGTAACGATTCACAACGTGGATACGGGCATCGATCGCACGACGCAAACGGGCGGAAGCGGCAGCTACTCTGTGTCGCAACTACAGCCCGGTCACTACAATCTGCGTGTGTCCGAAGCCGGATTCAAGGTCTTCCAGCAGGAAGATATCACACTGGCTATCGGCCAACTTGCACAGTTGGACGCGCACTTACAGATCGGAACGCAGCAGGAGCAGATCACGGTGACCTCCGGCGCACCGGCCATCCAGACGCAAGATGCTTCTGTCGGACTGGTCATCGACGCCGCGACAATCACCGAAACGCCTCTGAACGGACGGTTAGGCATCACAGGGCTGCTGGCCCTCGCGCCCGGTGTTCAGGCCGCAGGCAGCCAGGACCAAATTCCCGTGTTCGGCGTCACGCCGGCGATCAACAGTGGTGCACGCAATGCGTACGGCGCAGTGGGTTTCGTGTTGGACGGCGGCGTCAACATGAACATCGGGTTGCAACGGCCGCTTGGCGAGGTGCCTCCGCTGGATGGCATCGCCGAATTCAAAGTGATTACCACCAACGCTCCCGCCGAATACAACCAAGCGGCGCAGATCATTGTGGTCAGCAAGGGTGGCACCAACCAGTTCCACGGTACTTTGCTCGAGTTCAACCGGGTTGCCGCGACCGCAGCTAAGTTCTACTTCGCCGGCGCGCAGCCCAAGCCGAAGTATATCCGGAACGAGTTCGGCGGTAATTTCTCGGGACCTATCGTAGTACCCCATCTGTATGACGGCCGCGACCGTTCCTTCTTCTTCTTTAACTACGAAGGCTTCCGGCTAAAGCAGGCCAACAATCTCAATTCGCAGTTACCCTCCGTCAAGGAGCGCGCCGGTGACTTCAGCGAATTTCCGACTCTTGTTCTGAAAGACCCGCTTACGGGTTTGCCCTTCCCGGGGAACATGATTCCTGCGGGCCGCATCAACACTGTCGACCTCAAGCTGCTGAATGTCCTTTACCCGTTGCCCACGGTGGCGGGCGTAGGCACGAACACCTTCGAGGTAGTTCCATTCTCGCAATCCGTGAACCGCGTTTCGTTCCGTCTCGATCACAAAGCGAGTGACAAAGACCAGTTCCGCGCAACGTATATCGCAGGCCTCTACGGGCCCAATCCCACGACCGGCGCGACCAGCCGCTACGGTGGTATGTCCGGCATCGGCGAGCGAAACATGAATACAGTTCTAGGCTGGACGCACGTCTTCTCCCCGACAGTCGTTGGCGATCTGACTGCAGCCTATCTTCACCTTCCCGTGTACCGTACACCGCAGAATGTAGGCACTGACTTCTCTTCGCTCATTCCCGGACTCGGCCCGGAGGTCATTCAGGGTGCGCCGCAGATCGCGATCAGCAACATCACCACAGTGAGTGAACAGGGCAGCAAGGTCCTCAGTCAGGCGATTCAGCTTATCGGCAATCTAAACAAGACGGCTGGCCATCACAATATCAAGGTTGGCTTCTCGTACCTGCACGACAGTACGGCCAACCTGATTGCCTCGGCTCCGCAACGTGGCGCTTTCAACTTCAACGGGCAATATTCCGGCAACGCATTCGCCGACTTTCTCCTGGGCTATCCGTCGTCCACGCAAAAGCCAAATCCCAACACGCAGATCCTGCGCAACGTCTCTCACCAGGGTGGCCTCTTCATCGAGGATGACTGGCGTGCAACGCCTATCCTTACGCTAAACCTAGGGTTGCGTTATGACATGCAGCACATCAACGACAGCCCCTATGGTAACAACGCGCTTTATGTGCCGGAGTTGCAGAAGATTGTGGTCTTCGCCTCGCAGTATCCGCCCGCGAACGCGCCTCAACCCGTTATTCCTGGATTTTTATCGCTCCCTATCGTTTTCGCTTCGCAGGTAAACCTTCCGAGCAGCCTGTTCGACTACCTGGGACAACCTAACAAGAACGTCGCTCCGCGTTTCGGGTTTGCCTTGCAGATGAAGCCGAAGACCGTTCTGCGCGGAGGGTTTGGACTCTTCTACAATCTGGTTCCGGAGTACTACATCCAGGCGAATGCGTTTGAGAACATTCCATACTTCGGCGTACAAACCTTCTCTCAGCCCGCGGGGCCTCCGACCCTGACCATGTATGCCCCTTTCGGTGGGACGGGTGCGTTCGCGTCCAATCCTAACGTCAACGCGCAAGCCAAGACATCGGTGCCGTATGCGGAGCAATACAATTTAGCGGTGGAACAGCAGGTCGGCAAGACCATGTCTATTCGGATTGGCTACGTCGGCCAGCGCAATCTCAAGCAGAACAACTCTTCGGGTGGTAACGCAAGCATCACACCCGATATCAATCAGCCCGTGCCCGCGGCCGGCCCCGTGCAGCCCCGCAGACCGGTGCAGCCGTTCGCGTCCATCTTTCTCACCCAAGATCCGATCTTTCACACCACAAGCAATGCCTTGCAGATCGGCGCTCATAAGCGCTTCGACGCCGGCTTCCAAATCAACGCGGAGTACGAGTACATCCGCGTTCTCGGGACCGAGAACTTTATGAACCCGATGAACACGAGCGACTCCTACGGAAATATTGGGGGCATCACCCCGCAGACCCTCAACGTCAGCTACTCGTATGTACTGCCGTTTGGCAAAAATCGGCGTTTCCTGGGCTCGTCTAGCAGCTTGGTGGATCGCCTGGTCAGCGGCTTCGAGATCTCCGGGATTACGCAGTATCAAGGCGGCCAGCCCTTCTCCGTTGGGTACAACACCAGTGTGCAGGGGTCTTACAATACGCGGGCCAATCGCGTTCCCGGAGTGCCCCTTTACCCCGCAACCAAAACGAAAGCCCAATGGTTCAACCCAGCGGCCTTCAGCGCGCCGGCGCCCTTTACTTACGGCAACTCGGCTTACAACCTTCTGTTTGGACCACGCTATCAGCAATGGGATATCAATCTCGCCAAGAACACCACTCTTACGGAACGCGTGAAGCTTCAGCTTCGGGCCGATGCCTTCAACACGTTCAATCACCCGAACTTCGCCAACCCGAATACGACCTTGAGCAACACCAGCAACTTCGGACAGATCACGAATACTACGGGCCAGCCGCGCACCATGGAGCTTGGGGCAAAGCTTCAGTTCTAGCAGGCGGTGAGGGGACGAGCTGCGCCAAAACTGCGTTTCCTCACCTCGATGCCATCCTTCCACAACCGGGCTTCGGCCTCTCGCACAGGAGCGTCCTTTGCAGGCTCACACGTTGTTCGCGGTGCTAGCATCGCTTCTGCCGAGCGTAGCAACGGCACAGGCGAGTCCGTCCGTTCAGGCGACGCCCAGGGTCTATTACTCAGACTCCTCGCGTACGGGCAAACCCTTTGTCAAAGATCCTTCCGTCGTTCAGTTCCACGGGATGTTCTTCATGTACTACACCCTTCCTCCGCGCCCAGGTGTGCAAAATGCAAAGAGCGCGGAGGGAAGTGGCTGGGGCATCGGCATCGCTACAAGCAAAGACCTTGTGCATTGGACCAAAGCAGGCGAGATCGCCCCACAACAGCCCGTAGAACAGGATGGCATCGTAGCGCCCGGGGCGCGCGTGATTCGCGGACAGGTTCATCTTTTCTACCAGAGCTATGGCCACGGGGCGACGGACGCCATCTGCCATGCGTACTCCTCGGATGGCCTGAACTTCACGCGTGATTCCTCCAACCCGGTCTATCATCCGACGAAGATGCCCTGGAGCGTCGGCCGAGCCATTGATGCTGAAGTCTACCTCGACGAGCCTTCCGGAAAGGCATTTCTTTACTTCGCCACGCGCGACCCGCAGATGAAACGGCAGATGATCGGATTGGCGAAGGCCGACCTGTCTTCCAACTTCGGGGCTGGTACCTGGACTGACATCAGCGTCTCTGGACCGCTGTTGCAGCCGGAACTGCCATGGGAACAGCTGTGCATCGAGGCTCCTACGGTCATGAAGCGGGGCTCGACCTACTATATGTTTTACGCAGGAGCGTATAACAACGTACCGCAACAGATAGGGGTAGCGACCAGTCCGGATGGTGAGCATTGGACTCGGCTTTCGGATCGGCCGCTGCTGGCAAATGGTCCGGCAGGGGCGTGGAACTCTTCAGAGTCTGGACATCCAGGCCTCATCAATGTGGGCGAGAAGACTTACCTCTTCTACCAAGGCAATGACGACCACGGGAAGACTTATCACATCAGCATGACCGAGATACTTTGGGAAAACGGAAAGCCTTACGTTAAGGAACCTCCTTCTCTTTTGGGTAAGTCGGCAAGATAAACCATGCACAACAGGTGCTTTCGACATTTCAGGGTACGCGGGAAAACCACAGCAGCATAAGACCAAGCCGCTTTTGAGGAGTACCTCTTCATGTTCTCCAGACGTACGTTCGTACTGACGTCTCTCTCTCTCTGCTTCTTTGCCGAGGCAGTGGGTCAACTGACCGAAAAAGGGGACACCACTGCAACAATCACGGTCCACGTCACTCGCCCTTCGGTTCCGCGGCCGATCCCAAGTTCCGTCTTTGGCAGCTTTCTCGAACCTATCGGAAAATCAACCTATGGCGGCTTGTGGGCGGATGTTATCGAAAACCCTTCCTTTGAAGAAGGGCTCTGGTCAGCCGAGAACATCAACAGCCTCGTCCAGGAAACACCAGGCCTTCGTCGCGCTTCCCATCTCGGCCTGCCGCTGCCGTGGGAACCCCTAACTGATCAAGGAGCACGATATCTCCCCATCTCCGGTGACGCGGCCAACTCCACACACTCTCTCCTGATCATGAGTCTTCCGGGCAAAGAGACCGGAGTTCGACAACAGGTTTACCTGCCCGTCAAACGAGAACTGACCTACACCGCAAGCGTCTACTTGAAACACGTATCCGGGCCGGAAGAGGTGACACTATCGATTCGCGGCCGGAACAAGGCTGACCAGGTTCTCGCTTCCGCAAGCGTCATTGCACGAGCTGCGGAGTGGACAAAATACACCGTCACCCTCACCCTGCCGCCGGGCAAGCTCACCTCGCTTGAACCAGCAGATTTTGCCATTGCGACCAGTAACGATGCGCGCGTTCTTCTGGATCAGGTGTCACTCATGCCCATTGATAATTTAGATGGCCTTGATCCCGAGGAGGTCGCCATGGCTCGCGACCTTCACTCTCCCCTCATCCGTTTTGGAGGCAATTTCACTTCGGGATACAACTGGCATGATGGTGTCGGCCCGCGGGATAAGCGCGTATCGAACATCAATGTTTCATGGGGCATTCCCGAGTACAACACCTTTGGCACGGATGAGTTTCTTCACTTCTGTCAATTGATTCATGCGGAGCCCCAAATCGCCTTAAACCTGGGCACCGGCAATCCTGAGCAGGCAGCGGAATGGGTGCGGTATGTCAACCAGCGCTGGCCCAACGCTTCGGGCGGCCATCCGGGGGGACTTCTGTGGGAGCTCGGCAATGAGCTTTGGGGTGATTTCCAAGTCGGCTATCCCTCGCTCCAGCGTGTTGCCGCGAAGACGCTCGCGACCGCAGAAGCCATTCACAAAGTCGATCCCAACGCGCGGCTCATCGCCACCGGCGCTGACGAAGATCACTTCGCGGAGTGGAACGCAGTTCAGTTC
This sequence comes from uncultured Acidobacteriaceae bacterium, assembly GCA_964246125.1. Taxonomy (GTDB): domain Bacteria; phylum Acidobacteriota; class Terriglobia; order Terriglobales; family Acidobacteriaceae; genus Edaphobacter. The sequence goes on along the minus strand of CAXTPN010000001.1, from coordinate 48,070 downwards.
GCCAATCCCGTTGGCACCTTTAGCTATCTTTCGACTCACTTCGTGGTGCGGGATCAGATTCTCCTAAGAAACCCCAGCCCCGACTTTATTACGTCGGCCTTGCTGGCTTTGCCCATCGGCCTTGAAACACGACTGAAAGCCATCCACGATCAAATTCAGGGCACTCCACATCGCGACCGCGTCAAGACCGCATTCACGGAATGGTTGATGATCGCGGCGGACCGCGGATCTCCTAACTTCGACAACATGGCCGGTGCAATCTTCTCTGCCGGCTTCCTTAACAGCATTCTTCGCAATAGCGACATCGTTCCAATCTCCGACATGACTGGCATCATGGAGTTTGGCGGTATCTGGAAGAAACGCGGTGTTGTGTACGGAGTCCCGGCATATTGGGCTTTCCGTGAATATGCAACCTCCAATCCGACATCGCTGCTGAGCGTCAACTCGGACTCGCCGACCTACTCCATCGCCAATGGGCCTCGCCGCTTACCGGAGATCGCCAGCGTGCCTTATTTGGATGTCGTTGCAGCTACAGCAGGCGATGGAAAAAAGCTCATCCTTTTCTGCGTCAACCGTCACCTCACCCGCACCTTGGTAGCAGATTTCGATCTTTCATCCATTGGAACGCTTGGAAACGAAGCCATCGTTCATAGCCTTCATGCGGAAAATCTCCTGCTGGGAAATACAGAAGCTATCCCCGACCTGATTCAACCGGTAAAAATTACGGAGGCATTCCATGGTACCTTCCATCACGCATTTCCCGAAGGTAGCGTTACCGTGGTCGAAATTCCACTCCGTTAGAAATGTAACATTCTCTGAAGCTCAGATCTCGAAGTATCTGCTAAGAGCCAAGCTGTTGGAATTAACTCCTTACTTTACGTTTCAATAATGATTTGAGGCCGCATGACAATCAGCCCGTTTTATTCCGCCGAATGGCAGGACAAGCTTGACGCAGTCTGTAACCTTACCGAGCAACAAATCGCGTTCTACGAAGAATATGGTTACATTAAGCTGAAGCATATACTTGCGTCGGACCTTCTGGAACACTACCGTACCGTGATTCACGACCGGGTTGCGGAGCTTTCGCGCGATGCGCTACCCATGGAGCAGCGCGATACCTATGGCAAAGCTTTCCTGCAAATTATGAATCTCTGGACCGAGTCGCCGGAGGTCAAACAATTTGTTTTTGGAAAGCGTCTCGCAAGCATCGCAGCGCAACTGATGCGAACGACGGGCGTGCGGATCTACCACGACCAGGCGCTCTATAAAGAAGCGGGGGGCGGCATCACCCCATGGCATGCGGACCAGTACTATTGGCCCGTGAATAGCGACCGAACCATCACGGCGTGGGTGCCGCTGCAGAACACCCCTACGGAGATGGGACCGCTCATCTTCTCAGAAAAGAGCCACCGGCTCCGGCTCGGACGCGATCTCGAGATCAGCGATGAAAGCGAAATGACGCTGAAGAAGGCGCTCGAGATATTTCCTCTTGAAAACAGCTCCTACGGTCTAGGCGACGTCAGCTTTCATGCGGGCTGGACGTTTCATCGCGCTGGCGCCAACACGACCGACAAGCCACGCGAGGTGATGACGATGATCTACATGGATGAACACATCCGCCTTATCCCGCCTAAGAACAAGAACCACATCGCCGACATGGAGCGCTGGATGCCGGATCTTAAGCCGGGCGACCGGCTCGAATCGCGCCTGAATCCCGTGATTTATTCCACTGACCCCGCACCCATCTCAACTCCGGTTCTCGCGTGACCTCCACAGTCGCACCGCTTGGGCTCACACCATTGCACTGGTTGGATTACACCGTCATCCTGGTGTACTTCGCCGCGGTTCTGGGTCTCGGCTTTCTGCTGCAACGCCAGACGCGTACCAGCGAGGACTTCTTTCTTGCCGGCCGCGAGATGAGCGCCTGGGTCGCGGGCGTAAGCTTTCTCGCGGCCAACATGGGTGCACTGGAGCTGATGGGCTGGGCGGCGGCTGCATACCAGTACGGCTATCTGGCCGCACATTGGTACTGGGTCGGCGCGGTGCCCGCCATGCTCTTTCTCGGCCTGGTAATGATGCCGTTCTACTACATCTCAAAAACACATTCGGTTCCGGGATATCTGAAGCTCCGCTTTGGTGAGCCTACACGGGCTCTCTCCGCACTGTCCTTTGCCGGGATGACCGTTCTAATGAGCGGCATCAATATGTTCGCCATGGCCAAAGTGATGCAGGTGGTGCTGGGTTGGAACCTGAGCTTCAGCATCATTATCTCTTCCGTCACCGTCGCGGTGTACGTCACGTTAGGCGGCCTTCGCTCCGCCATTCTAAACGAGGTGCTGCAGTTCTTTCTCATCTGGGCCGGAGCGCTTGTGGTCCCTATCCTGGGCCTGGTCGAGACGGGCGGGTGGGATGGAATGAAGGCCCGCATTCTCGCGAATACGGCCGGTGGGAAAGGCGACCTTCATCTGTGGTCGACCCTCGGCTCATTTCACGCCAACAGCATGGGCGTGCATTGGACCGGCATTGTTTTCGGGCTCGGCTTTGTGGGCGCACTCGGGTACTGGACCACGGACTTCCTTGTAGTCCAGCGCATCTTGGCGGCGAAGGACCTGCGCAACGCTCAGATGGCGCCATTCATCGGTGCCTGGTTCAAGATGCTGGTGCCGTTCATCGTGGTCGTTCCGGGACTGATTGGCCTGGCTGTGTTGCCGTCTGCCGGGCTCCCGCTGGTGAGCGAAGCGACGGCCCGTGCTGGGCAGCACACGTATAACGAAGTGCTTCCCCTGCTGCTCATTCGTTATGCCGGTCCCGGCCTTCTCGGTCTGGGGATTACGGCCCTGATCGCCGGCTTTATGAGCGGCATGGCGGGTAACGTCAGCGCCTTCTCCGCCGTTTGGACCTACGACATCTACCAGCCGCTTATCCGCCCTAACAGCACGGACGAGCACATGGTGAAGGTAGGCCGCTGGAGCACGCTGGCAGGCGTGCTGGTGTCCATCGGCACCGCGTACTTCGCGATGCAGTTCAATTCCATCATGGAGTACGTGCAGGCGCTCTTCTCCTTCTTCGTCACACCCCTCTTCGGGACTGTCATCCTGGGCATGCTTTGGAAGCGTGCGACAGGTGCAGGCGCCTTCTGGGGTCTACTTGCGGGCACCGTCTCATCCATAGGCATGTTCGTGTGGGTAAAGCTGAGCCCCGCGGCTCTGCACACGCTTGCCTTCTCGAACGACGCGCAGCCTCTGGCGGAGTCGCTCTACCGCATGTTGTGGTCATGGCTGCTCTGCGTCGCCGTAACCGTGGCGGTAAGCGCCGTCACGCGTCCCGCTCCCTACGAAACGCTCAAGGGCCTAGTGTACGGCTGCACTGCGATCCCCAATGAAAAGAGCTACCCTCTAGTGCAGCGGCCCATCTTCTGGGCTGCGGCAGCTTTCTTTGTCTTCCTCTGGCTTCAATGGTTATTCCGGTGAGCAATGCGACAACACTTTGAAGTATGGTTCTATATCGGCGTCCTGCTAGGGCTTTATGGCATTATGCTCACGCTGGCAGGCGTGTACCAGTGGGTGCATCCACCGCACACGGTGCTTGCCGGCAAGCACGCGACCTTTTGGGCCGGTTGCATTTTGTTGTTAGTCGGCGCAACGTACACCATTACCTCATGGCCGAAGAAACCCGAAGACTCGCTTGGTTAACACATCTGGAGTAACGGTATGACAGACGTGCGTGCGGTCGTCGCCGCGGGCGATGGCACTTACCGGATCGAGAGCATAGGTCTTGACGAGCCCGGCCCCGGGGAAGTGCTGGTCGCCATCAAGGCCAGCGGGGTCTGTCATACCGATTTCGACTCGCTCGGCTGGGGACGTCCGCTGATTCTGGGCCACGAGGGTGCGGGCGAGGTGCTGCGGGTCGGTCCTGGCGTGACGTACCTTCCGCCGGGTGAACGCGTAATGCTGAACTGGGCCATCCCTTGCGGCCGCTGCTTTCAGTGCGATCTGGGACACGAGAACATCTGTGAACAGCGTGGCACCGTTCCTGACAGCCGCTTCCACCGCCTCCCTGGTAGCGATCCACTCGAAGACGCCTTCACCAGTACGCGCAACACGGGAGGCGCGGGGCCGGGCCGGTTCAACGCGTCTTTCTCGCTCGGCACGATGGCCACCCGCGCCCTTGTGCCGCAAGCTGCTGTGCTTCCTTTGCTCGACGGCGTCCCGTTCGAGATCGGCGCCATTCTGGGCTGCGCTGTGATGACCGGCTTCGGCTCGGCGGTGAACGCCGCCAAGGTGGAGCGAGGCAGTACCGTGGTGGTGCTGGGCTGTGGCGGCGTGGGTCTGAGCACGATTCTGGGAGCGCTCTACCGCGAGGCTGCGCGGGTCATCGCGATCGATGTTAACCCGGCGCGACTTGAGCTCGCAAAACAGTTTGGCGCGACGGAAACATTGCTTGCGGATCGCGCCGACACAGGCCTGCTTGAGGCAGCCGCGGAGATCAAATGTCGTACGGCCGGACGCGGTGCCGACTACGCCTTCGAATGCACGGCTGTTCCGGAACTCGGCTCCGCACCCTTGGCCATGATTCGCAGCGCCGGAACGGCTGTTGGCGTCAGTGGCATTGAGAAGGTCGTGCCCGTCGACATGGAGCTGTTCGAGTGGGACAAGCTCTACATCAACCCGCTTTATGGCGGTTGCCGTCCGCAACGCGACTTCCCTCTGTTGATGACCCTCTACAAGGAAGGCAAGCTTCCCCTTGACCGCATGGTTACGCGACGTTACCAGCTCGATGATCTGCCCCAGGCCTTCAAGGATATGCACGACGGCATCAACGCGAAAGGCGTCATAAGTTTTTGAGCCCTTCGATGCCAAAGACCACCTTCCGCACCGTCGAGCTCTCGGATCCCTCCTACGAGCATGAAGGTCTTCTCTTCGTCACCGTCAAGAGCGCAGCGCTGGGGCGGCGCGGTGATTGCGTGGTTTGGGCGCCTTCGACACCGGCCGCTGACCCTTCCACGAGTCCCGAAGGAATCGGCACGCTGCTGATTCTCCTCCATGGTGTGTATGGCAGTGCTTGGGCGTGGCCGTTCAAGGCAGGCGTGCATCGGACTGCCCAGCGTCTATTGGAACGTGGAGAGATCTGCCCCATGGTGATCGCCACGCCCAGCGATAGCCTCCTCGGCGATGGCAGCGGATATTTGACGCATCCGGGCTGCGATGTGGAGCGCTGGATCGTCAGGGAGGTCCCCGCGATCGCTCGCTTGGCGGCTCCGCAACTGCGGCATGATGCGCGGGTCGCGATCGCGGGGCTGTCGATGGGCGGCTTCGGCGCGCTGCGCCTCGGTGCAAAGTACGCAGAGCGCTTTTGCGCCATCTCGGCGCATTCCGCAATTACGGACATTGCCGAGATGGAGCAATTTGTGGAAGAGCCGGTGCAAGAGCTTATGTGCACCGCGCCTCGCGGAGAGCATAACGTGCTGTACTGGTTACTCAAGCATCGGGACAAACTGCCATCGCTCCGCTTCGATTGCGGAGTCGAGGATCACCTGCTTGAGGGAAACCGCCGGCTTCATCGGGCTCTCCTAGCGGCTGATGTGCCGCATGTGTACGAGGAATTTTCAGGTGGGCACGAGTGGCCGTATTGGACTGAGCATGTCGCGGCCACGCTGCGGCACGTGGCGGCCCCTAGTCCAACCCTCAGGAACGGGGCTGTCTGCCATTTTGACAGATAATCTGTGTACGTCCACGTTCTGCGTGAAAGGACCGTGGCCGACGCTCTCTCATGCTGAAGGGTTCGAAGTAGTTAGCTTGAACTCCTGAATAGCTTCGACCGATGGTGACTCTTCGTCGAAAAACGACGCGTTTTCCGACCGCAACTGGTCTAGCCCGTCGACGAGGATGGACAATCCTTGGTTTTGTGCTCCCCCAATCTTGATCTGGCGTATGCCGTTGTTCTTATTCTGCGTACCTGGACCAATCGTTCCGGGCTGCAGAAATACGAACGCCTCAGGAGATCGGAGCGCGCCGACACCACCCAGCGCCAGCGGCAGTTCGATCACCTGCTTGGTGGTAACGACACCGCCGATTTCAGAAGACTCGGTTTGCACCGAGGGCGCTGAGGCTTCTACGGTCACGGACTCGGACGTGCTACCGACGGCCAGCAGGATGTCGAGCGTGGAGATCGTATTCACCTGAACGATCACGCCAGAAAAGTTCGCCATCTTGTATCCCTGCATCTCGGCGGAAACAGTGTACGTACCCAGCGGGATAGCCGGAAAGCGATACGAGCCTGTTCCCGATGACTCGGTAATTGCCTCGAACCCCGTCTCGCCGTTGCGCGCTTTTATCGAGACGTGCGGAATCGCGGCACCCGAACTATCCTGCACATTACCCGCGACAGAACCCTGGTTCGATTGCGCAAATGCACTCGCCAAAGTAAACAGGAGATTCACGACGATGCAGAAACAATATTGTGCGGCGTAACGATGCTTCATTGTGGTCTCCAGCAGTTCATCAGGGCAATGAGCCGTCTCTTGTCGTAAGTCGCTGTACGTCGTTGAGGAAAGAATGGCGTCCTACGGCCCCGGCGATATGCCGGTTGTGCTACGTCCGGTGAGTTGCCTAATCAGGTCAACCTCACGCTGACGATAGGGCGTGTCATCCTGGCGAAACACCTCATGGAACCAAATTCTTGGCTGCTGACGCACATACGGTCGATCCCACGAGCAAGATCAACTATGGTCCGCCGACCCGGGTGCTAACAAATTTGCAAGCAGTCGTAGGGCATTTGGAAAAGACGAACGCGTGTTGGCGTCATACCATGCATTCGCTCGCGCTTCGCTCCACCGCGGGTGAAGTCTGCGCCGGCAGCGTAACGCACATGACCGCCAACGTGCTGTAGGTCATCAATCTGAACAAATATCGCATTATCGTGATGTCTGCGACATCATAGGGACCGGAAGCTTCTCCGTCAACCGGACGCTGCAG
>CAXTPN010000001.1:0-40996 GCA_964246125.1 uncultured Acidobacteriaceae bacterium | reverse complement strand
TGATGTCTGCGACATCATAGGGACCGGAAGCTTCTCCGTCAACCGGACGCTGCAGAACTATGCTACAAATTACGCGGGGCAAATCGGAAAGTAGGCGTAGACTCACATCAATTGCATGCCTGTCCTTAACCAATCAGGGTGTTTACTGCAGACGTTCACTCCTTCGATCGCACGGGCGTCGGAGCCATGCTTACGACCAACCCTGCGCGCTTATGCATCGACTCTAGACCGAACTGATACCGAACCCTCTTTCCAGAAGTGCACGCTAACGAGATGAACAAGATCAGCTTCTTCGCTCTCAGTTTTTCTGTCGCGGCCACATGGACCGCTCACGCCGTTAATATTGCACCGGATCTGACCCGTGTAAAACACGGACCGATTGCCGTTGTCACATCAGGGACAGCGCTCACCGTAAGTTGGGAGGACGGGGACGCGCAACATTGGCAGGCGGTCTTTTCGCTCGATTCTGCCAAGCCGCTCATCACGGCCATTACGGCCGATGGCAAATTGATTGTGGACCGGGCTAACCCTGTCTTCCGTCTCTCCGCAGGCAAGCGCAAAGGTGGTTGGGACGCCTTTTTCGATATTCCTCCAGCCGACCCTGCCGGCACGCGCCGATTCACGCAGCAGTTTCACCCAGTCGCTGTGCATGCCAGAACAGTCGGCAACCGGGTAGAAATAGATTTCGACGGCATGACGCTTGGGCAATTCACAGGTATCCTCCGTTACAGCTTTTATCCGGGCACATCGCTCCTCCAGCAGAGCGCTGTTCTCTCCACGTCCGAGGCGGACACCGCCTACATATACGACGAAGGGTTTCAGATGGCGGCACCGGAGGATCTGCGGCCCGGCGGCGTTATGGCCTCGACGATTAGCTTCTTCGATCCCCTTGGAGCAAGTCAGACCATCACTCCCCCGTATGGCTCCGAGCGCCACACTGTGATGGTTCGTTACCGCGCGCTTGCTACTGCCGCCGGGTCTGGCTCCGTCGCTGTCTTCCCGTCGCCGCATCGGTACCTGTTCGCGCGAGACTATACAACCAACTTGGGCTTCAACTGGTACAGCGCCTGGCGGGGCCAGCTTGCACTCGGTATCCAGCTCCCTCCCGATGACAACACTCTGATCTACCCATGGATCAACGCTCCGCCGGGCACTGCGCAGGAGATGGGCATGTTCATCCTTCTGGGAGCGAACCCAGCCGCGCAGACACTTGCCAGCGCCCTGCACCTTACGCATGCTGACCACTTTCCCCATCTTCCGGGCTTCGTCACCTTTGCGCCGCATTGGCACTTCGCTTTTACGGATCAAGTTCCAACTCATGCAGCAGGCTGGGTTCCACCGTTCAAACCAACCCTGCAGGCCATCGGCGTGGACGCGATTATGCCAATGGACTTCCATGGCGATGGCCATCCATACGACCTCACCTCACTGCGCCTTCGTGAACTATCCGCCTACCATGCCGCTTCACGCGCCCTCTCCGATAGCCGGTTTCTGGTTATCCCCGCGGAAGAAGGAAACACAATCCTCGGCGGCCACTGGGGCATTGCCTTCCCCCACGATGTTCTGTTCTTCTTCGATAGAAAGCCAGGCGAGCTTCTTAAGTCACAGGACCCCACCTTCGGCACTGTGTATCACGTCCACACACCAGACGATGTGCTTGCAATGGTTAAGGCGGAAGATGGCCTGCTCTACACCACACATCCTCGAACCAAAGGCTCTACCGGCTTCCCTGATCGCTACTTCGGTACTGCGTTCTTTCGCGATCCTGCCTTTCTCGGCGCTGGCTGGAAGGCGATGCCGTCTGATCTGTCCTCACCCCGCCTCGGGGAGCGGGCTTTCAAGACTCTCGATGACCTGAACAATCTTGGTTTTCACAAGCGAACCATTGGCGAGGTAGACGTCTTCCAGCTTTCCCCCGATGACGAACTCTATTCCCAAGTCAACGTGAACTATCTACCCTTGGAACGGCTCCCGGACTACGAGCATCGAGGCCTGGTTCTGAAAGCCATCAGCGAAGGAAGAGGCTTCATCTCCACTGGTGAGGTACTGCTGCCTCATGTCAAAGTAGCAGCTCTGCCGGAAGGGATTGATGTGGATGCAGACGTTACCTCTACTTTCCCGCTCCGCTTGGCGGAGATCGTGTGGGGCGAGGGAGGAAGCACCCATCGCAAGGTCGTTGACCTTTCTTCCAGCCCAGGGTTTGAGACGCGGACCTTCCATTGGCATGCTGAAGCGCCTGGTTGGAGGTGGATGCGCGTCGCGGTGTGGGACATCGCAGGAGACGGAGCGTTCACCAACCCTACCTGGAATGAGGCGCAGTAGTCTCGACGCGATTCCCACCCAGACAGCTGGGAGATGCCTCTACGATCCCAGCCCGTACGGACAGAGCTACTGGGGCGTGTGCGTTCAGGACGGGCGCAGGTAGGTATTTGCGAAGGACTGACGGATGAGCACTAGGGAGGAGATTACCAAGCGGCTGCATCCTCCTCTTCGGCCAATTCCTAAGATGAGGACGAGCTGCTACCGAATTTCTCGCACTCTCGAAACGCAGTCGAGCACCCTCCGCTAAATAGATGGAAGACCCTGGCTAATCCCAATCACTTCGCCCGGGACGGAAGGCCAGGAGCACGTTGCCCGAGGCTTGACCGAACATGTTGTACCCCGAACTCACGAACAGAAAGCCGTCTCCGGCTGAGAGGGCGGCAGAATCGATGGCTCCTCCCTTACCGGCGACACCGTTGATTCCCTTGAAGTCGATCGCGGTATCGAACTTCCACAGCAGCTTTCCATTATCGCCGTTGAGCACGTAATGATAACCGTCCAGCGTTCCCTCGACCACCGCTCCGTCAATCACAGTCGGCGCAGCAGACATACCGAAGTCCCTCCGGCAGGTCGGTATGCGTTTGATCCGGTCGCCACTGCAATTGCAATCCGCTTCGACAGGAAACATCCAGCGGACCTTGCCGGTGTCGGCGTCCAGGGCGTACATGCCGGACTTGAATGCGGAAGGTGTCAGTGGTCTGGGCAAAAAGGAATTGAGGTGCCAGTCGCTTACAGCGGTGATAGGCGCGTACACCGTATGCTTGTCGAACGCGATGCCCCAGTGAATGCCGCCAAGTGGACTCGCAGTGCTAAGGTCGTTCCGCCAAAGCAGTTTTCCGGAAGATTCATCGACTGCCCAGTACGGTCCCGCACTTTTGGCCGGCGAACATCACATTTTTGTCGCCTGGCGCATGGGCCAGCACCATGGAAGCGCCGAAATCTGCGTCGCGATAGACCGTATCTGTCGCGCAGTTGAGCTGCTCGGACTTCGGGTGCGGACCGCAACCGGACGGATACATATCTTTGTCCGTTCCCTGAAGGCTCCATCGTTCCTTGCCATCATTGAGGTTCACCGTGATCATCGCATCGGTGTTCTTGCTGACGGGCGGTGAGTTCGATTCGCCGGTCCCAAAGAAGAGCAGGTTTTGCTTCTCGTCGACGGCGGGAGACGTCCATAGGTGCGCCGGACGGGCCGCAGAGGAACTTTCCGTCTCCGCGGTCGCGAACTGGCTTGGCGTCTTCCATGGTCTCGTAACGCCACTGCTGCGAGCCGTTCCCGGGATCGAGTGACCGATTCGTTTCTTACGAGCATAGGAACTCTGTCAACGCCCCCGCAAGTCCGCTTTGCTCAGGATCGAACGATTCAGCCACAGGATATGGTCCCAGCTCAACAACTTCTCCGTGCCGTCAAACAGACTCGAGTAACTGCCGCCGCCGGCGTTGAAGGAAAACTCTTTCGCTCGATCTAACGGAGCGGTTGTGACGTTCCTCAGGACATCGAGTTGCTGATCCTGTTGCGAAACCTGGGAGACTCCCGGAAGTTTGGCTGAGTAGAACTTGACTTCGCCAGGACCGATTCTGAAACCGAAACCTCGCTCGAATTGATGTGCATCTCCACGTGTTCGCCGCCGCGTGAGCGGAAGACCCAGTCCTGCGTCTCAACCAAGGGGCCGCTATCGTTCGAAATAGATCGACGCATGATGTGCGTAGCGGCAGGACGATAGACGCCTAGGACTCCCGGTGCATTGACCGGATCAGGCGACCAGACCGCGGAGCACGAGTTGCGATTCGACACCTGTGGCATCCTTCACTGGCGCTACAAGATCGATAAGTTGGCTGGAACCGGTTCCCAGTCGCTTCCCATCCGGTCCTTTCACCGTGATGCGGTCGATGAAGACGACTCTCAAGTTGGCGTCTTCGCGGGCCCTTGCGGAGCGACGCAAGACGTGAAGCCGGGCGGCAAAAGGGCCTTCAGAGCGGCGTCGGGAAACGTGCAGGTCGAGCTGAAAGCGAGTCTCGGAGCTGGTGTCGACTACTGCCTGCGCGCGGGCATAGAGCGTCCCCCGGTCAGCACGCAGAGTGCAAGGCAAGCGCGCAGGTTCCTCCATTGTTTTTCGTTGCCATGCCATTCCTCCACTACTGATCTGAGAAGCGCCCTGCGAACAGGATCGCGCACAATGTGCATTTCCAGGCCCTCAAAGCTCAGGGTCTCATTGCCGCAGATCAGCGCAGTTTTCTGCGGATGCTTACGAACGTGCAGCCGAAACAAAGGGACGAAGGCCCCAAAAGGCAGTTGCACATAACGAGACGGATTTCCCCGGTGACATCCTCGCCACCGGCCTTCCTAGCCACTTCGATAAAGGTTCGTTTGCATAAGTACTCTTCCCCGACGTTTAGCCGATCTCGACTCCGGCTTTCTCCAATTCACATTTGCCCTGCGCCCATGAGCCTTCAGGGATCATCTCGTTCTTCCTGGCCGTGATCTCCACCCAGCGCGCCACAATCTGTTCTGCCGCATCGTCATCGCTGCCGATATACACGCCCTGGGTCATGGTGATGTTCGCCACTTCAAAGCTGCCCCGCCGACGCACAGGATCGTCCGTGTAGGTGCGTCTTCCGCCGCCAGAACGAGCACGGCAGGGCTCGTGTACTCCGGTCGCAGCTGCGCTTCCGCCTCGGCTGTAATCAAGCCCTCCATCATCTTCGTGGCCGCCGTTGGTGCGAGGCAGTTGACGTGGATGTTGTTCTTTTTGCCTTCCAGCGCCAGCGTCTGCATAAATCTAACGAGCGCTAACTTCGCCGATCCATAGTTGGTTTGGCCGAAGGTCCCATAAAGTCCCGTGGAGAAGGTCGTCATGACGATACGTCCGTAGTTCTGCTGCCGCATGATGTCCTACACCGCCTTGGTGCAGTACACAGAGCTCATCAAATGAACGTCGACTACCAGACGGAAGTCTTCGAGCGTCTTCTTCGCGAATGTCTTATCGCGGAGGATGCCCGCGTTATTGACGAGGATGTCGATGCGTCCCAACGTGCCATCGTTGCGGCCACCATAGCCTTCACTCTTCGATACCGGCGACGAAGCCGCAGGCCGCCATCGCCTCGCCACCTGCTGCAACAATCTCCGCAACGACGGCTTCCGCCTGCTCTTGGCCCAGATCGTTCACGACGACCTTGGCGCCGCGCTTCGCCAGCAGCAGCGCGTGGGCGCGCCCTAGACCACCACCGGCGACCGGCGCCCGTCACGATTGCCACACGTCCATTCAGATCAATTGCCATTATTATCTTCTCCTTGAGCCTGAACTATCTAGCTAGCTTCGGCCTTCCGTTGCGAGCGAGAAACTCCTGCGCTACTGTGGCGACGAGCTCACCCTTGCGGTTGAAAATAGAGCCCCGCGAAAGCCCGCGGCCATTGCGAACGATCTCCGAATGCAGAGAATAGAGCAACCATTCGTCCGCCCGCGCCTCGCGATGAAACCAGATACTGTGATCGAGACTCGCTGTCTGCAGGGATACGCCCGGCCGAAGATGGTTCCTGACTCCGACGTGCACCAGACCGAAGTCGGACGCAAACGCGATCGCCGCCTGATGCATTGCATTCGATCCCGCGATGGGCTGGTGTGATTTGAACCAAACGATCTGCGGAGCATTCGATGTCTGCGGCATCGCTGCCTGGATCTCCGGGTAGCGAATGTCGAGCATCTGCTCCGCAACATACTGCCGTCGTGGTTTGCCCAGCTGCTCATCTCGCCGCATTCGAAAGATTGAGAAGCTTTCCGCGCTCTCCGGCGGCGGGGCCTTCGGCATCGTGATCTGGTGCTCAGGGCCTTCGTCACCATCATGGTGCGAGCTGTACCCCGCCAGCAACAAGCGTCCTTGTTGGCGTATTTCCACGTGTCGAGTGGCGAAGCTGCCGCCATCCCGTGTCCGCTCTATGGAAATATCGAAGATCTCCAACTTTTCGCCCGTGCCGACGAAGAAGGCGTGGAGCGCATGCAGGCGTCTGGTGTTTTCCGAAGCAGCGACAATGGCCTGAGCCACGACCAAGCCCCCAAAGACGACGCGCTCGTCCGTGGGCGGAGCGCCGGGAGCGGTCCACTGGTCGATTCCCGCAGGAGTCAAGGCGATGAGTTCGTCGAAGGTCATAGGCTGGAATCGCATTTTCATAGTTATAGCTACCCAAGGTACTTGCGGATTTGCATGAAGCCGTAGTCCAGGTGCAATTGTTGATGGCAGTGCAGAAGAGAATCGCTTGGATTGTCCACAATGAAGTCCACGGCTACTGTTTCGAGCGGCATCACGTTGACTGTGTTTTTGACGAGGCCGCGTACGGACCTGTTACCAATCCTGACTACTTCAAAGCTGTGCCCGATGAAGGTGCATCGGATGCTGATCGCCGCTGCCGTTGCGAAAGATTAGCCGGTATCGCTTGCCTGGCTTGACCATTACAGGTCATATTTGGCCAGGCATCGCCGTTCATCGTCCAAGTGTCGAACTTCGATCCGTTCAAGGCGCCCATATTGCGAATGATGAGGTTGAACCTATCTTCGAGCGCTGGAGCGGGAGCGTTCGAAGGCTCAGCTGCACCGAAGTGAGTGTAGTCCCAGGTTTCAGCGGGCGGATCGCGCGCCATACCGGTTCGCCGGAACTCCTGGCGTATTCAACGAAGACTCCAGGCCTATATCGCGGCTTTGCTTCAATGTCGATCCAAACACCCACACTCCCAGAGCATTCATCTCTGGCAGTCTGCTGCGCAACGGTGGGCACGCTTCCGTTGAGACCCGCGCTCGCCTGGTATAGACTTATGACCTTCCCGTAATTGCCATAGGTGCCGTTTGGCTGAAAAATGTTCAGCGACGTAGTGGTCAAGTAGTTGGTTAGGTCCTGTGAGCGGGCAATAGAGGTTGGTGTAAAGAGGTTCGAGAAAGCTGGTTAGCGCAACGAAGGCACCGCCGCCGATACGCACGACCGTCCGCTGATCCTTGAATGGAGCCCAGGCCAGACCGACGCGCGGCAAAACGAATTTATAGGTGCTCAGCGGGCTGGGTTCGCTATCGATATCTAGACGGCCGCCGTAGCTCAGCGTAAGGTTCGGCAGGACTTTCCAGGTATCCTGCGCATAAATGCCTGCATAGTTCGCCCATCCGACCAATTGCCACTGCCCCCGGCGCCTTCGAAGCTGTAGGGCACCTGCAAGGCACAGGTCTGCGGCGCACTGTAGTTCGTGCTGGCCGGGATGCAGTAGCTCACGCCCGCACCGCAGAACCCAGCTTTGTGCGATTCCCAGATGAGATCTTTTCTCATTGCTGCGTCAAGCACGTTTAAGGGGTCACGGTCGAGAATGATTCTAGAATGCCGTCGTGGCGAATTGTGCTAATGAGTATCTCCAATCTACTCTCTTTGCGACGAGCGGTGCCAATTGCTCTTGTAGCCGTCTTGGAAAGCGAGACCTTTCGCGTAAGGATCCGACGCGATGATGACCGGATACTTGCTAGGGCGGTCTTGGGACGGTGATCACCTGAAGGTCTTGCGCTCACACGAAATCTTTCCGCTGACAAAATGGACAGCCCGTCCTTCGAATGGCACAGTTGATGATGGCGTCTGATCGAATTCGCCCCAGGCCCGCGTCAGGGCGCGCAGGTCAAGAGATTTCGTCATGCTCTGAAACGAGAGTGATTGTCGGAATGCGATGTGGTTTCGGACCGTAGCCAGTTACTTCCCTGAAAGCTTTCGCAAAGGCGCTTACGGAATCGTATGCGAGAGACTGCGCGATTTCGGAGATTGGATCACTCGTTGTGGCGATCCTGTCCTCCGCGAGGAGCAATAGCGCATCATTAGAGATTGAGAAGTTTCTCGGCGCTTTCGTGGCAGATTTGTTCACGATCGGCATCGCTTATCGGGGCCTTTTCGATGAACTCAACTGCCTCATGGGTGTACTCATATGGATAATCCACTGAAAACATGATGCGGTCCGCACCCAGCGCCATGATCGAGCAGATCAACGGAGCGTTGGAAAACGACCCTGCCGTGGTCACCATCACGTTTTGTTGTATGTACTCAGAGGGCATTTTTTCAATCGTGTTGCGATGGCGCATCATCTTATAGCGGCTGTCGAGGCGCCACAAGATGAATGGCAGTGTCTCGCCCATGTGGCCAAGCACAACCGTAGTCCTCGGGAAACGGTCAAAAACACCACCGTAGATCAGGCGGAGTACATGGCCTGCGGTCTCGGGTGTCCAGCCCCAGCCCGGGCCAGCCATCTCGGGGTATTCGGTCTCATTGCTGGCTTGTACCGGTGAATCTGCCGGATGCAGATAGATCGGCACGCGCAGGGCTTCGGCACGCTCCCAGACCGGAAAGAACTGCGGATCATCGAGGTATGTACCGTTGCTGTGCCCATTCAGAATGATCCCCTTCATTCCCAGTTGCTTTATGCAACGCTCCAGTTCATCAGCCGCGCCGCTGGGGTCCTGCAAGGCGACCGTGCCGAAGCCCGCGAAGCGCGCAGGATGCTGCTGAATCTGGGTCGCAAGCAGGTCGTTGAGTTGCTTGGCAGTCTTCACTGCCTTGTCGCGGTCTGGCTCCATCTGCACACCGGGAGTCGTGACCGAGAGTACTGATATGTCGATTCCGTTCTTGTCCATGTCTTCTATGCGCAACGCACCGATATCAGCGAGTCGCGGCTTAACGTAGGCAATAAACTCAGGATCGATGGTACTGAGAACCTTAGTGGCATACTCGCCCACCTGAGGCGTCGAAAAATGCTCCTCAAGGACGATCTTTTTTACTTTTCTGGACATGTGTTGCCTCCTGATAGCTGATGACAGACCCTGCGTGAAAAATCTATGGTTGCAGTGATGTGGGATTGAAAGCCGAGCGTTACATAAGCAGTACGGGCTTGATCACGCTGCCGTTAAGCGAAGCTTCCGCTGCCCTATTGATGTCGGCGAAATCGAAGCAGGTGACGATCTTGTCCACGGGCAAACGGCCACGCTGGTAGAGCTCAATGAGTTGCGGGATGAAGACTCGGGGGATAGCGTCGCCCTGATTGGTCCCCACGATGCGCAGACCGCGGGCAACGAGGTTCACTACATCCACACTGATCGTCTCCCCGGCTCGAGGGACTCCAATGACGACGCACATTGCCGCAGACCCAAGTGAGCCGATTGCCGCGTTCAGAGAACCCAGGTTCCCACTGGTTTCCACTGCGCCACTGAGTCCCTTTCCGGCGGTAAGCTCGGTGATCTGTTCTGCCACATGGCCTGCGCTAGCGTCGACAATATCGGTGGCTCCAAGCTCACGCGCCAGCGCGAGACGTTTCGGATGAAGGTCCACGGCGATGATCTGCGTGGCGGCGGTGAGGCCAAGTCCCATGACGGCAGACAAGCCGACAGCCCCTGCGCCGAACACGGCGACGCGCGCCCCGGGCAAAGGGCGCAGCACCGAGGTCACCGCGCTGACACCAGTCTGCACACCGCAGCCGAGCGGCGCCAGCACAGATGCAGGCACGTCTTCCGGCACGCCCACCAGGGACCGTGCGGCAGTCACGATGCGACGGGAAAATGAGGACTGTCCAAAGAAGTGTCCGTGGAGTTGTTGGCCTGATTTGCTGAGTGTCGATGAGCCGTCAGCTCGGCTGCCTCCGACGAGATTCAGCACTGGCCAGTCCTTGCAGTAAACCGGAGCGCCGCCCATGCAAGCGGAGCAGTGGCCACACCAGCTAAAGCTGATTAGGACACGGTCTCCGACAGAGACGCCATCGACTGCAGAACCCGTTTCGACGACGCGGCCAACACCTTCATGACCCAAGACAGCTGGGAGAGGAAATGGAATATGACCGGCGCGGGCGGCAAGGTCCGCATGGCACATCCCACTCGCCTCCAGCTGCACGATCACTTCGTCTTTTCGGGGTGCGGAAATCTCGACATCCTGCAAGGTGAACTCGCCACCCGGCTCGCTTACAACGGCAGCCTGCGTGAGCATGCCTTTGTCTGAGATTGAAAGGGTGCTCGACGACATTAGTGATGGCCCCCGGCGAAGGTGTGAGCAATCTGCTTGTACTCGAGAAACTCTTCTATAGAAGCCAGGCCCCCGAGTCTGCCCAACCCGCTGGCCTTGTAGCCGCCCTCCTCCAACTCGACCGCAAGATTCGCCCAGCTATTGATCGAAACTAGACCGGCGTCGAGGCGTCGCGCAACCCGCACGGGCAAGTCCACATCGCGACTCCAAACGGAAGCGTTCAGGCCGTACTCGGTATCATTGGCCAGTGCGACAGCCTCGTCCTCCGTGTCGAACACCTGTATGGTCTGCACCGGACCGAAGGTTTCGGTCTGAACGATGGGCAGACTTGAGTCATCTACGGCGAGCAGCGTTGGATGGTAGAAGGCACCGCCGGCTAACGCAGGATCCATGGACGGCCCGCCACGAACGATAACCTTGGCACCTGCCTTAATGGCCGCTTCCACAACTGAATTCACGCGCGAGACAGAACCGAGATCGATCAGCGGGCCCATGTCGCTGCTGGGATCTGAGGCGGGCCCCGGCTTCACACGCTTCAGGCGTTCCGCCAGTCCGGTTGTCACCTTGTCAGCGATTCCCCGCTGCACTAGGATGCGGCTGCCGGTCATGCAGAACTGCCCCGCGAAGACAGTTGCGGATTTCTCCAATGTCGGCAAAAGAACATTGAGATCGGCATCGTCGAAGATCACATGCGGGGTCTTGCCGCCGAGTTCGAGGCCCACGCGCTTCAGATGCACCGCCGCCGCCTGTGCAATCAGTCTGCCCGTGTGGGTGCTGCCGGTAAAGCTGATGACCGGCACGACCGGCGAACTGACGAGCAGGCGCGCGCCATCGGCGCCGGATTCCACAAAGATATTCACCACGCCTTTCGGAACTTCAGCGACCGAACTAATGATCTCGCTCGCGATCTGGGCGCTCTGCGCTGCTTGCGACGGGAACTTGACCACCGCCGTGCAGCCGGCTGCCAGAGCCGGCGCCAGGGCGCGAATGCTCAGGTAAGCGGGCGAGTTCCATGGGATGATCAAACCGGCGACGCCCACTGGCTGCCGGATCGACATGGACTGCCGGCCGGGGACCGCATCCATGACCCGGCCGTATGTGTGGATCGACAGACCCGCTGCGAAGCGGAATGCGCGAATGATGAGCGTGGCTTCGAACGTGGCTTCAGGGCGGGTCTTGCCGTTTTCTTCGCAGAGCGTGTCGATGACATCACCGAGGCGGGCCGCGTAGGCGTCGGCGAGATGGCTGAGGGCAGTTGCGCGCAACATCTGGTCGGTTCGCCAACCTTCTAACGCAAAGGCTGCCACTGCGGCATCGATGGCAGACTGCGCGACCTTCGCATCTCCATCGAAGTAGGTACCAATACTCTTTCCATTGGCGGGGTTGATGCTGTCCTTCTTTGTGCCGCCCTCAACCCATTCACCGTCTATCCAATGTGTTGCCGACCTCTGCGTTTGCATCTTAAATATCCTCTCTCTGCTACTCTGCGACCCTTGACCGGTACTTCGTTCAGCCGACTTCTGTCCTGCCGGCCCAGCCTGTGTCACGACCGGACCTCATTGTCGTTCCCCGCGAAATACGCCTCTCAGCCGATTCCCGACAGGCGAACAATATACCAGTCGCCTCTATGAACTCACAATAGGCATTCCGCTTATTTTATTGTCAGTGCGACGTTTGAAGAATGGGCCGCAATTCGCAGATCGCTTCCTCTTCAGAAGCTCGGTCTAGTGAACAATTGCGCAGAATGCCATAGATCACAGGGTTTCTCGGCGTCAGTGGCGTCTCAGGTCATTTGTATGATAGAACCTTATGGCCGGAGGACTGCAACATACACTCCATCTAAAGCCGCGCCCTCTTCGGAACTGGCCTGATCTTTTACGCAACCGAATCCAATTATGGGGATCATCTTGAACCGATCAGCAACCGAGCCGGAACAGCTTCAGGAGGCGAGGCCGCAACTGCCTGGCACAGAAGCTAGGTTTCATCGCTTTCGCGTTGGAGACATCGATTGCATCTCCCTTAGTGACGGCTCAATCCTCATCCCGCTAGGGCCGCCCCCCCTACCTGCCGCGTCCCACGCAGAACAAGTTCCTTTCCAGACGGCGAAACCCTCAGAGTTCCGTTTGATTCCGTTGTCATGCCTTTTGGTGACGGTGCCAAAGACAGGGAAGGTCGTCCTGATCGACAGTGGATTTGGGTACGATGCCGCGTTGCTAAGCCATCCCATGCGCAGTGATGGCCGGCTGGTCGAATCGCTCGATGCCGCAGGAGTACCATTGGACTCGATCGATTTCGTACTCGTCTCTCATTTTGACCCGGACCACGTTGGCGGGTTATTACGAGAAAATGGAAGCAGGATGTTTCCGAACGCCGCCTACTATGCCGGAGCGGAAGAGGTCGCGTTCTGGAGTAAGGAAACGATCGATCTCAGCTACTCGCCGGCGCCAGAACGTGTGAAGCAGGAGAGACTCAGTGTCTCAGGCAAACTGCTGCGATTCGCCGGTCACGCACTGAAGACGTTTCGCGCCGGCGAAGAGGTGATCCCAGGGATCGGGTCAATTGCACTTCCCGGACACACTCCCGGCCAGGTCGGCTTCATCATTGACGGTGAGCCCGAATCGCTCTTCTACACGGCCGACGCCGTCGCCAATTCAGTGGTCGCGATCGAGACACCCCATGTCTACAATCCGATGGATCTCGATCCTGAAACCGGAGTGAAGACCCGGCATGAACTGATCAAACTGCTTCTTGAGAAGAAATGGCAGAGCTTCTCGCCGCACTTTCCATGGCCAAGCGTCGGACGCGTCGAACGCGCGGGCGATGGAGCTGTGTGGAAGTCTGCGTAACACATTGGCTACTTGATTCGCCGTTTTTAAAATCAGTTTGCAATCTACAACGCGGTAGGAGCCCCTTATGGACGACGTGACGGAAATTACACAGTTGGTATTGCGCGAGAGACAGGGCCGTGATCGCGGCTGGTGGGCACAAATGGCAGATTGCTTTCATCCCGACTCGCGAGTCACACTAAGCTGGTTCGACGGCCCCGGGTCCGAGTTCGTGGCGCGCTCTCAAAAAATGAGCGAAAGTGGGTTGCGGATGGTTCATCGTCCTTCTCCACCGGCAGTGCATCTGCATAAGAACCGAGCAGTCCTCGAACTGCCTATCTCTGTTGAGCGCCGCTTTCTCCTCAAGGGTGTTGAGGCCGACCTGGCCTCATTCACGAGATTGCTATATCAAGTAGAAAAGCGTGAAGACGTCTGGAAGATCATGTTCTTGAACGCGATTTATGAGCGCGACACATTGAACCCGACGGTCCCTGGTTCCACGCTGGATGTGGACCATGAGAAGATCGCCGAGTTCAGGGGACCCTATCGCTTCGTGGCCTATGACATCAGTTTGTCAGGGCGAGCCATGACCCCCGACCTCTATGGCGACGATCAGCCGGAACGCTTACATGCGCTCTATAAGTCGGCATTTGATTGGCTTGGCCGCTCACCCTTTGCGTAACCGAACCAAAGAACGCGCCGATCGTTAGCGGCGGTGAGGTTTATCGCACAGGCCGGCTGCTAATAGATTCAAGGGCAGCCACAGACTCTTGCGGGAGCTTCAGAGACGCTGCCTGCAGGTTCTCACGAAGGTGCTCGACCGAAGAAGTTCCGGGAATCAAGAGGATGTTTGGCGAACGCTGTAACAGCCATGCCAGCGCAACCTGTAGGGACGTTGCATGGAGACCCTGCGCGACCGAGTCGAGAGCGCTCGACTGCAGTGGACTGAAACCTCCCAGGGGGAAGAACGGCACATACGCGACGCCTTGCTTTGCCAGATGATCGATCAGGTCATCGTCCTGGCGGTTCGCGAGGTTATAAAGGTTCTGTACGCAGACGATCTCTGTAACCTTCATCCCCTCGGTGACTTGCGCGGGGGTGACGTTGCTCAAGCCAATGTGCCGAAGGAGGCCCTGGCTTTTTAGCTCGGCAAGAACCGTCAGCGGTTCCTCAACTGAAAAGTCCGCGGGAGCTAATGGAGATCCTACCCGCAAATTGAAGATGTCGAGCACATCGAGACCGAGGTCGCTAAGGTTCGCGTGCACATCTGCAATGAGATCCTGGCGGGAGAAAGCGCCAACCGGCTTTCCATCCACGATGCCCGGCGCAGTCTTCGAAGCGATAATGAGGTTCGATGGATACGGGTGCAGCGCCTGCTTGATAGTGCGATTGACGAGGTGCGCACCGTAGTGAGCGCTGGTATCGATATGCGTTACGCCCGAGTCTACGAGCTCTCGCAAGACTGCTTCGACTCGATCTGGATCGGGGGCGGGCGTGGAGCGCGTTCCAGCCAGCCTCATCGCTCCGTAGCCCATGCGGGTTAAGGTGGTCGTCGAGCTCTTGAGGGTGAATGTGCCGCCTAAGAGTAATTCCTGCATGAGTTGACCTCATCTTGCTGAAGTGGAAGACCAAGGCTCCTTGGAACTGCGGGAACCGGTTGTGGATCGTTACTGCGCAGGGGGTGAGTGCGGGGCGGTGGCGACGCCTGCAGATTGAAGGTCTTTCGTTAAATCATGGACTAATACCTTCAGACCTTCTGTTCCGCAAGCTCCTCCGTAGACGTAAAAATCCGGACGCACGATCATTGCATCCCAACTCTGCGCCGCCATGAACGGTTCGCAGCGACCGTCTACATCCACGAAGCTGGAAGAGGAGGGTTCGCTCGCAATCGACATTAAACGTACGCCGATCCGCTGTAGAGTCGATCGCATCCCGGCATCTATGCTTCGAGCGGTATCCGCACCGCTGACGATAAGGGTGAAGCCGATACCGACTACTTCATCGAGTCTTTGAATGGCTCCGTTCGCTCGGACGGAAACATGGGGTGCCAACAATCCGACGCCCGGAAGAACCTCGCCCGAAGGGGAACGCTGCAACAGGCCGCTCGTAAGGCTAGGAAAGGGAGGTGGAGGCTCAGCTGTTCCGTTCTTGAAGGCTGCGTCGCGCTCTGCTGCTAGCTTCGGATCAGGAGTACAGATGAGCTTGCCGAGGTAAATCGAGAGGTCAATGATCTGGCTGACGTGCGGCATTCTTTCTACCTGATAGGTATCCAATAAGGCGTCGCTTGCGTCCCCGTCAAGGATCATCTTGAGCTTCCACGACAAATTCCAGGCATCTCTAATCCCTGAGCACATGCCCTGCCCCATGAACGGAGGCATCACATGGGCTGCGTCTCCGGCGAGGAGGTAACGATCTTTTCTCCAGTTCGTCGCCAACAAAGATCGGAATGTATAGACCTTGTATCTAACTAGCTCGACTTCGTCTGGAGTGGCCCACGCTTTCAGCAACTCCCAAACTCGTGCCTCTTCCTCCATCTCCGCCGCCGATTCCCCGGGGAGGAGCATGAACTCCCAGCGGCGGAATATTCTCCCGTCGCGTACTCCTGCAGGAACAATCGTGGTGGGTCTTAGAGGGTTGCAATATTGACCTGCAGCTGGAATTCCCAGTTTTTCAATGGTGACCCCCTCCTTCAGCAGGACGTCAATCACCAGCCAGTCTGCCTCGAAGCCCCGGTCTTCCTGGCCACTTCCAATTTCCCGCCGAACGATGGAGTTCGCTCCGTCGCAACCCACAAGATACTTACCTGCTATCTTCCTGGTTTGACCGTCATTTTTCCCGGGACCATCAAAGTCCCGGATCACCACGGAAGCGCCTTCCTCGTCCTGTTGCATCTCGAGAACTTCCCAACCCAAAAACAATTCGACGCTTGGCTGATGTAAAACAGCATCCCTCAGGGCCTTCTCCAATGTGGGTTGATGAACAAAGTTCACCTCGGGACCGCCCGATATGGAATCGGCGGACCAATCGATCACCAGCAGCTCTTCCCACGCGGAGTTGAACCACTGGTAAAGCGGGCCCGGATGGGAAATTTCCGGCAATACGTCGCCCATACCGTTTGCGGATAATATGCGATAGATCTCATGATCGATGCATACCGCGCGCGGAAGCGGAAAACGCTCAATCCAGCGTTCACACACCGCCACCGAACGGCCCTGCCGGCCAAGCATGAGCGCCAAAGCCTGGCCTACGGGCCCGTATCCGATCAGGATTACATCGTAGTTTTGGATAGTCATGTTATAAGCGGTACTTGCTGCATATCTCGAATTAGTAGTGACAAGTGTACTGGAGCTGCTGACATGGCGATCACCGTCGCTATACGGCTGTTTCGCGCAGCGTTGCCTGTTTCTACGGCGCCGCCTTGGTCCAGCTCATTCATTGCGTTAGAAACTGAACCTTCCCGCGAACTGGAACTGTCGCCCTGAGGAGCCAAACGATGTACTCGTGATGCTTCCGAAACCGTTTGTGGTCAAAGGCACACCGGTCGCACTGTAGCCAGCGATGACGGCGTTGGGCTGAGCAAAGTTCGGAGTGTTCGTAAAGTCAAAGCACTCCGCACGAAGCTCCAGTTTCAGACGTTCGCGCACCGGTATAGTTTTGAAAATGGAAAGATCGCCCCGGCGAAGGTGTGGTCCGAATACCTGATTACGAGCTTCGCCTCCGGCCGTCCCGATTGGCTGTGGGGCAAAGGCGGCTGTGTTGAAGAATCGCGAGAGAGGACCGCCCGAATTAAAGGAACTCACCACGTTGGGCCTGTCGGCGGTAATAGTTGGAAGGTTAATCCTGGCAAGGCCATTCGCCTGTGTCGCAGCATCTGTCACAGTAAACGGAGCACCCGTTTGCCAGAAGCCGAGTCCGTTCAGACGAAAGCCGCCGGCAAGCGCCTTATAGAAATGGGAGCCTGACTTTCCAGTCGGAATGTCATAGCTAAAGAATCCTGACACGCGTTGAGCGATATCCAGGGGCGAGTTGCCATAGTCGACCGTGTTGACTTTCGAGGGCTGCAACCCATACCCGTTGGAGCCTAAACCGTCGCCGCTGAACACCTGCAATATGTCGTCCAGGGTATGCGCGTAGGTGTAGTTTATGTTCGCTGTCAATCCATGGGATATCCGGCGTTCCACTGACAGCTGCAACGAGTTATATGAGGTAACTCCACTATTAGCAATCAAGTTGATGGCAGTAACATTTGGGAGTTGCGCGACATAGCGCAATGGCGGGGGTGCAGTCCCGGCGGCGACTGCCCCTTGTGGGTCTGGCAGATCAATGTTCACTCCCGCCGAGTTTGAGATATGTCGCCCCAGTTCTCCCACATAGCCTGCGGTAAATACAGTGCCCTTGTACTCCTTCTGAAGCAGCAGATTGAACTGCTCCAGGTAGCTGTTCGTTTGACTCAATGGCTTCGTAATCAAGGCTCCCGAGAGACTTGCCGTCGTCGTTCCTTGAACCACGACCGGGCCGATGCCCTGCACGGAAAGCGGCCCCGTGTGGAATACGCTCCCACTGTTGAACCCGAAGGGAGGAACGTTGAGGACCAAGCTATTGTTGGAATCGCTGGGAAAGAATGTCAAGCCAAAACCGCCTCGTAGAACAGTGCCCGGGGCCAATGTCGCGTCGAAACCGAAACGCGGGCTTACATCGCCATAGGAGGTCTGCAAACCGCCGGTCGCGTTGCTGATGATAGACAGTGTGCTGAGGTTAAAGTTGGCGAAATTCCCATTTTTCTCGTTGGGTGTTGTGTAGATGTCATAGCGTAATCCCAAGTTGAAGGTTAGTTGAGGGGTTGCATGCCAATCGTCCTGAAGGTATGCGGATATTTCATAACTGCGGTCGTATGGCTTGGCATTGAACGCAGAGCGCTGTGTCACATAGCCCGTACCTGTCAGCAGTTTCTGTAGCGTCGGCACATAAGTGCCGGTGGTCGCGACAGCTGTTGGGGCAAAAATGAACAGACCTTTAGGGTAAAGAGGAAGCTGAAAGCTGAAGTTTCGCTTGATTAACGCCGCACCGGTCTTGAAGGTGTGGTGGCCGTGTGTGTAGGTGAGAGCGCCGGCAAACTGTGTGTTATGTTCCTGGTTGTAAAAAGGCTGAGAGATCGAGTCACCGAGGCCAGCTAATCCAACCAGGCTAAGGGTGGCCAAACCGGAGCAGACCCCGCAGCCGTTTGCATTAGGGATTAAATAGGGCGCCGTATTATTCAGATTCTGTCCAAAGTTTAGCGGCGTGGTATCCAGATTGAAGTAGGTGTAACCCGTCCTCAGCTCTAACAGCAGAGAAGGAGTAAACACATGCGTATAGCCGAACTGTCCATTGTGAGCAGTAGTGAAATTGTTGCCGGGCAGAGTGCCCGCTACGATTCCACCGGCCTGAACGCCGTTTACGGCGGGCAGGTAGGGCGGCGTGTACGCCTGAGTGCGGTTATAGGAGTAGCGGCCGAAAAGCGTATCTTTCTGGCTGAAGTGATGATCGATGCGAATATCACCCAGAGATGAGTAGAGTGATGCGCTCGGGTTGTATAGGAAGTTGTTGACGGTCCCGTTGTTGGTTCCCGGGCCAAACTGATTCGGCAAGGGAAACAGCTTGAAGTAGCCGAGACCCGTAGGATCGAGGCTTGCTGTAGGAATACTTGCAATAGCGGCACCGGTAAACGGATTTTTGAGATCTCCGAGGAAGCCGGGCGTCGCCTGCTCTGCGACTGTGGGAACCGTTGATGTGTACACGGAGTTGTTTCCGTTGATCAACCTAAGGCCCTCATAATCGAGAAAGAAGAAGGTGCGGTCGCGAAAGATGGGACCCGAGAAGCTGCCACCGTACTGGTTTTGGCGCTGCCGCGGCTTGCTGGGAAGGAGCGAAGCGGGCGCAAAGAAATTACGCGCATCTGTGATGTCGTTGCGAAAGAATTCGTATACGGAGCCGTGGAGCTGGTTGTCCCCCGCCTTGGTGATGACGTTGATAGCGGCCCCGCCCGTGCGTCCAACCTCCGCGGTGTACAGGTTGATATCTGTTCTCACTTCGGCGATCGCTTCGACCGAGGGACGGAGGAGAAGAGTCCCGATCGTGCGGCTGTTGTTGTCCAGCCCGTCCAACATATTGTTATTGAAAAGCTCTTCCTGGCCGTTTGCAGAAATAGAGGATGACTGACGGCGATCAACGATATTCGAGCCACTGGACAGCGAGTTAGGAGATCCGGCGTTGACCCCAGCCTGAACCTGCACCAGCCCAATATAATTACGCCCGTTGAGTGGCACATCGAGAAGCGTCTTCTCCGTGATCGTGCTGCCGACAGTCGTCACATCGGTTTGCAGCGACGTCGGCGTGGACGTCACTTCAACGCGTTCATCGACCGAGCCGGCCTGCAAGGATGCATCAATGCGGACACGATCAGATGCGGCAACGACGACGTTGGTGGCACGAAAGGTCTTGAAGGTAGGCGAGGTCACAGTGACTTCGTACGTGCCTGGTTGCAGCGAGCTGAAGACGTATTCACCGCTGTTTTTGGTCATGAAGTCCCGGACTTGGTGGGTCCCGACATTCTCAATGCGGACCGATGCTCCCGAAATGATGGAGCCAGAAGAGTCTGTCACGGTACCGAGAATGTCTCCCGATGCAGACTGAGCTGATACGGGTATCGCGCTCATCAGAAGGAGACATGTCACACAGCCGTATAAGAATCGTTCGATCTGACTCCGGAGAGAAGCCAAGGACGGTCTAAGCCCGTCAGAAACTCGGATTTGCGTCATGTTCGCCTGCATAGGGCCTCCTGAAATGGCTCTCCGTTGTGCGGCGACCACTCTAACAGCACAACAACAGGTTTCACAATAGGCATCTCATCTTTTTTATCAAACGCCTCTGGGGGTCGGTCGTTGAGCAGATCGCGCGGTCAAAGCCAGATTTGAGCACCCTGCGCACTCTCGAGCACTGCAGAATCACATCAACAGCATGCATGTTCGCAGAAACACGGTATCGTACGTAGCTAGACATAGAATGAGTAGAGTGATGCGTCACGAATGCTAAACGCCCATGAGACATGAGGAACCATGCCAACTGCCGCAGTGGATGTGAAACAGGAAAAGCGACCTACACGCGAAGACTGGCGCGTCCGAGTGGGCCGGGAACGCCGCGAAAAGATGCGAGAGCGGCTTCTTGCGGCCGTTCTGAATTGTTACGCGAGCAAAAAGCAGCATGAGGCGCCAAGTATCGAGGATGTGATCAAAGAGGCGGACGTCTCAAGGGCCACGTTTTACCTTCACTTTCTCTCGCTGGAAGAGGCGGTCAATGCTCTTGGGCAGGAGATAGCGGAAGAAACTGTGAGGAACATGGCGTCACTGCTTACGGTGTCGGAGACGCCTCTACAGCATCTCGCGACCGGGATACAGTTGTACCTCCTCCGGAGCGTTACAGACGCAAAGTGGGCGGCCTTTGGGGCAAGAACCGATTTCCTGTCGCGAGACACCACGTTGCGCAAAGCACAGCAACAACACTTGACGAGCGCGCGTGACGCAAAGTTATTGAAATTTTCGGATCTGGAAGCTGCAACCAGTCTCATGAATGGAGCGATGATTGAGGCGATGCGACACCTTGTCATGACGAACGACCGGAGCCGCGCTTTCGTGGAGGAAACAACTGTCATGATTCTGTGTGGGTTGAGGGCTGACTACGAAGTCGCGAAAAAGGTCGTTCACGAGCGGGCCATATACATCCGGGGTTTGGCCCCAGACTGCATGACGTGGTGGAGCGATCCCTGGAAGTGACGCAAGGGCAATACTGCCATTTCGGACACTGACAACTGATGGTTGATGGTTGGGTGAAATCGTTCGCAACTTCGAGTGAAGCTGCTTGAACGACAACTCCATGACCTCAAGTTTGACCGCGCGGAGACGCCTTGCGGCGCGTGCGCCGATGTCGATATGTTGACAGTGTATATTTTGATAGTCCACTATCATCCGGACAGAAATTGCTCGCCTTGCTGGCCAGTGGATTCCAGATTTTATATTCAAGCTCTTCCGAGTCGAGGAAAATTTGATGCTAGCGGTGAATACAGGGCCATCCCAACCGGTCTCGTTACGGACTTCCTACCTTGTGATTGCACTCGGCTTTGGTGCGATTGCGTTTGAGGGCTACGACCTTATCGTCTATGGGGCGGCCGTACCGGCTTTGTTGGCTTACCCCGGATGGGCCTTGAATCCGACGAAAGTCGGCATGATGGGAGGCGCTGCCCTCCTGGGAATGTTCATCGGAGCGCCCGTTGCGGGTTGGCTCAGCGATAGGTTCGGACGCAGGCGTCTCTTCATTGGCCTGCTTGCCTTCTTCTCCGTCATGATGTTTTTTGTCTCGGTCGCTCCGACTCCACTGCTCTTCGGCGTATTCCGCTTTCTGGCAGGACTTGCATTCGGCGGAATCCCTCCCACAGCGATCGCGCAGGCTTTTGAGTTCTCCCCACCCCATCGCCGAGTGTTATTCAACTCAATCATGCTCAGCGGATTCGGCATCGGAGCGATACTCGCCGGAGCGCTCGGAATCGCCCTTACGGGACATATCGGCTTCCGAGGCCTGTTCGCACTTGGTTGTCTTCCATTGTTAACTCTCGTACCGTTGGCGGTTTGGACGCTCCCGGAATCTCCAAGCTTTAGGGATAAACTCGGGCGCCAAGTTGCGGCTTCTGTCCAGGCCAGCCCCTGGGTTGGGGTCCTTCGTGGCCGTGCGGGTGTGGCTACTGTGATGTTCGGCGTGGCCAACTTTTGCTCCCTCCAATTCTCGTTCGCGTTGAATACCTGGCTCTCTCAAATTATGCGGGCGGCCGGATATCCACTTGGATCGGCGCTTCAGTTGCTGTTGTTGCTCAACATCGGTGCTCTGACGGGTGTATTCTTTTTCGGCTGGCTATCGGAAAGGGTCGGCGTGCGCCTGGTCGCCGTCGGAATGTTCGTCATTGCCGCCGTCTGCTTGGGTTTCCTTGCGATTCCCGCATCCGGATTCACCACGCGGTCGCTCGTATTTGTCATCGGCGCTGCGGGCCTCGCGAGTCAGACGATGCTGTTTGGCTTCATGGCCACCATCTACCGTCAAGAATCGCGCGCCACTGCAATCGGCGCGATCTCGAGCGTTGGACATCTCGGCGCAGCCACCGGTCCCGTCGTCGGGGGGCTGATGATGTCTGCCCACTTGGGGTTATTGAGAAGCCTGCTGACGCTTGCGGCTGTCGCCATCGTTGCAGCGCTGGCGGTTTCAATGGTGCCTCGTCCCCTGCCGCAGTCGATTCGAGTTCAATGACGAGCGACGCAAGAGTCACTCATATCAGGACAAGACTGAAGACATTGCTGACGTAGTTCTCTTTTCATAGAAACATCTAGAAGAAGTACACACGAGTTGCTTGAAGGGAAGCGTGCCATGAACAGTCACCGCGAAGTACAGGAAATCGTCCCAGTCACACCTGCAAATGAATTGGACATGCTGAAGACGCTGCCTCCGCGCATGTCGTGCGACGTGGTGATCGTGGGGTATGGCCCCGTAGGGATGATCCAGGCCTGCTTGCTGGCGCAGCGAGGCTTGAAAGTTATTGTGATAGAACAGTTTCCCACCCGATATGCACTGGGCCGGGCCGGCCACTTTGATGGCGAGACTTTCAGGACCTTTCAGCAACTGGGAATTGCGGAACATATGGAGCTGCTTGTGCGACCCATGCTCCAGTGGGAGTTGGTGACGGCCGAAATGGAAGTTCTGGCGACAATCAAACTGGGCGAAAGCGGTGCGGGCTGGAAGGACAGCTATCTCAGCTATCAGCCCGAATTTGAAGTCGTTTTTGACGCCAAGGTACGCGAGTTGGGCGTGCGCATCTTCATGGGTTTGACAGCGTTTGACATTGCGCAGGACGAGCAAGGCGCGCATCTCTCGGTTCGAGACAGTGACGAGAGCCTGGGCGTCCCAGTAAGCGGTAAATATCCGGGTCAAACCTGTACCATCGACGCCGCCTTCATCTTGGGAATCGACGGGGCGAGAAGTTTTGTGCGGAACGCCATCGGTGTCAACCGCCGGGATCTCGGGTTCAAGGCGAACCACCAGCTCGTGATCGACTTCGAACACAACGATCCTGACCGCGATCTCCCCATGCTGCCGGAGGTGTTTCAAATCCTCGACACGTACCGCCCGCGATTGGCTGGTCGCTGGAGCGGGGGCCGCTATTCGCGGTGGGAGTTCCACGCGCGCGAAGGAGAAAGCCGCGAGGAGCTTGCCAATGTCGAGCGCTGCTGGAAGTTTCTCGCGGACTGGCATGTTTACCCCGAAGATGGAAGAATTCACCGTCACGCCGTGTACACGTTCGAGAGCAAGATCGCGGAACAATGGAGGGTCGGACGCGTACTTCTCGTCGGCGATGCCGCACATACGATGCCGCCATTCCGAGGTCAAGGATTGTGTTCCGGAATCCGTGATGCAATCAACCTTTCATGGAAGCTTGCGGCAGTGTTCGCCGGCGAAGCCCCATTGGAGTTACTGGACACCTATCAAACGGAACGGGCTCCTCACGCGGAAGAAACGATTCGGCTGTCAATGGCCTTTGGAAGTATGGTGCTTATGACGGATCCAGAAGAAGCTCGAAAGCGCGATGAAATGTTCCGTGCCGGCCCCGCGCCCGTAGCTCCGCCCTTGCCCCGAATCGGCGACGGCCTCGTCCGCTCCTCAAACTCACCGGATGCTCACTTCACCGACGGACGCCCCTCCCGGCAGGCTCGCGTGGCGTTTGGACGCCAACTCGATCGGCTCGACCAGTTCTTCACTCCCGGATGGAGGATCGTCTCACGCCATCCCGTGTCAACTGCCCCGCTTAACGAACGTCAACTGGAGTTCATGTCCAAGGTGAAGATGAGCACGGCCCACGTCTCGCGAGGTGCGACCGCTCAATTTATCGATATAGACGGCGAGTATGACATGTGGTATCGCCACACAGGTCGCAAGGCATTTCTCATTCGACCGGATCACTATGTGTTCGGCTCTGTGCAGACGATGGAAGAACTGCCCTCTCTTCTGGATGATCTTGCAGAGTCTCTAGCCCGGCATGGTTGGCAGGGCTGAGCCCATCCAAAAGACATGAAATCGGAATGCGGCTCCAGGTTAAGCTTCAGATTATGAAGTAACGCCGCCGTCGATCGTGAGACTCGCACCGGTGATGAAAGCGGCCTCTGGAGTCGATAAGTATGCAACCAGACCCGCAACCTCTTCCACAGTGCCTAGGCGCTTCAAAGGCACGACACTCTTGATGAACTCCACGTCGGGGCCATCGCCGGCAGCCCAATCCGTTTGGATAGGTCCAGGCTGGATGTTGTTAACTGTGATAGCTTTGTGCGCCAGATCAATCGCTGCACCGCGCACCAATCCGGTCAGAGCAGCTTTCGTCATACTGTAGACACTTGCACCCGGAAATCCTGTTCGCACTGCCATGTTGCTTCCGATAATGATGATGCGGCCTCCGTGGTCCATCACCTTTGCCGCCGCTTGCACTCCGACAAAGGCTGCACGCACGTTCACAGCGACTATTCGATCGAAGTCGCTGAGACTAAAGTCCTCAATGCCTCCGAGGGCGAGAATGCCGGCACTGTTTACAAAAATGTCGAATGCACCGAATCTCGCGATTGTCTTCTGAACTGCTCCCTGCACTTCCTCAGAGTGAAGACTGTCGGCTTGAATCGCTTCGGCCGTACCACCGGCAGATTCGACTACTGTCACAAGAGCCTGGGCCGCTGCGGCAGACGTTGAGTATGTAAACACCACGTTTGCGCCGTCCGCGGCAAGGCGCCGCACAATTCCCGCCCCAATACCGCGCGAACCGCCGGTAACAAGAGCGGTCTTTCCGAGTAAAGCCAGCGCCTTTTCCACCTGAGTCCCCTCACAACTTTCTCGTTGCATCTGGTCATTGCTTCGATGAGGAAGGCCTTGCCGGTTGAGGTAACGGGCAGACTTGTGTGACCCACTACGATGCTGCTACCAGTTCGGCTGCCACTCGTTCGGTCGGCACCTCGGCTTCGTAGTTGGTGATGAAGTCCTTTGGCAGGTCCGGACCCCAAAGGTACAACGAGTCTTCACCTGGATGGTCGCCCGCATCCCAGTCGCAATCCACTGAAATATAGTCGATGTCCGAGGAATACTCGCAGTAGCTCCCCCATGGGTCGCGCACGTAGTGGAAGTAGTTCGAACCGAGCACATGCCGCCCAAGCCCCCACCCTTGTGTGTATCCTTTGTCGGCCATCTTCATCGCACCCAGGCCTACGAGGTTCACGTTCGGCAGGTCCCAACTCACATGATGAAAGCCTGCGGCGGTCGAGCGGGCGAACGCGATCATGTGATGGTCACTACCGTGAATGCCATGGAGGAACGCGACGCCCTCCCCTGAGCGATCTGAGAGCCTCAATCCGAGCGTACGGCAGTAGAACTCGATAGCTCGCGAGATGTTTGTAGTGAACAACAGAATATGCGCCATGCGTCGCGGCCGCACAGCTTCCGTGAGTCGCCGATACGGTGCTCCACGTTCGTTCGTGGGTGCGCTGTCCATCTCAAAACTTTGCTTTGCATTCGGCGAAGATTTCTCCGCCACTTTCACTTCGATCAGAATTCCGTCCGGATCGGCGAACCAGAACCCGTCCGAGTCAAATCCCGGCGGAGGATCCATCAACTTCACGCCACAGCTTTCCACGCGCGTGCGCAATGGCGCCATATCTTCCTCATACGCCGCAAACGAAATGTACTTCAATTTTTTCGAAGGGCCCTCAGTCAACTTTCCCCACCGATGAGGGTTGCCGAACGCCGCCAACCCGAGTTGATTCCCATCCGCTTTCAGGTCAAGCCCGAACGCGGCATAGAAGTCTTCCGCAACCTTCATCTTGGGAACCACAACGCTGAAATGATCCAGGGAATGGACGCCGAGTTCTCCGGGACGCTTGGGCGTTGGGGTGAAGCTGCGAATCATTGTCATAAAGCACCTTCTATCCTGGACGCATCCGTCGCAGGAGGATTCAACTTCTCAAGGTTGCTGCTCGATCGGATTCGAAAGCAAGCCAACACCTTCAATCTCCACCTCACAAACATCGCCGGGCTTCATGAAGATCTTCGGATCGCGCGCAAGGCCTACCCCGCTGGGCGTCCCTGTCACAATCACGTCCCCTGGCTTCAGCAACATCGCATCGCTAAGCAGTGAGACCTGCGTGGCCACGTCGAAGATCATGTCCGAGATGGAAGCGCTTTGTAGTTCCTGCCCATTGAGGCGCGTCGTCAGCCGCAGGCCTTTGGCACCCGCCGGCACCTCATCCGCAGTCACGAAAGCCGGGCCGAATGCCCCCGTGCCATCGAAGTTCTTGCCGATCATCCACTGCGCCGACTTGAACTGATAGTCACGAATGGAGGCGTCATTGAAGACCGAATAGCCGGCCACATGTTCCAGTGCCCGCTCTTTCGGAATGTTGCGTCCGGCCTTGCCGATGATCGCGACCAGTTCGCCTTCGTAGTCCAGTTGATCCGACACATTGGGCCGAATAATCGGCGCCCGGTGGCCGATCAGGCTGGAAGGAAAGCGGCCGAAGAGCGCCGGATATTTCGGCGCTTCGAAGCCACTTTCCGTGGCGTGGTCCTTATAGTTTAAGCCGAAGCAGATGATCTTCTCCGGAAATGGAAACGGCGGGAGATAGTCAATACCTGCTGGATCGACTGCTTCCCCACGCAGGATGTTACGGTGGGCGTCTTCCATCTCCTTGCTGCCACCGGCGAGCAGGGAGCGCAGGTCGGCATTCATCACGTCTGAAGACTTCGGCCCCCAAAGGACCGTGTCTTTCAGTGCGCCCAACGTAACGACGCCATCACGGCGATACAGGATAAACTTCAAGATCTGCTCCGGACGTTGAATGATCCAACACGGCCACCAGGCGGCAGCCAGGCGCACATATAAGAATGGACACTGTGTCCACGTCTGTCAAGTGCGCCATTACTTGCGGCTGGAAGCTCGGCCTCGGGCGAGGACGACGCCGGGACTCAACCTCAGCTCGGCATCCCGTCTCGTGCGCCATGGCCCTGGAGATTCGATTAGAAAAACGGAAAACATTGCGGGCAGCAGCATGGTGTTTCCTTTTCGGCTGCAACTGGATCGGTCTGAGGGGTTCGCACGGTTAGGAAATCCATCTCTATGCCGCCTGACCCCAAAAGCTGCTCGCCCAGGGACGCCTTCGTTGCCATATCATCTGCTCGCTTCATCTTCACCTCCAAGAGATTGCACTTCTTTGGGTCGCTGGGTTCAGTAAACCTCCACTTGGATCGGATCGCAACAGGCTGCCGACCGAATCGGACCTAGGGCATAAGGGACGATTTGAAGACGCGCAATCGAGAGTGGCTGCCAACAAGCACGGGCAGTTCCGTCCTCTCTTCGCCCACCCGGTTCGGAAGTCGCCGAAGTCGAGTTCAGTGAGGAACCTTTCGGCAACGGAACCCTTCGCAAAGGATCCGCCGCGGATAGTCTCATCGACGCGGAGAGGGCCATACTAAAGTAGGCGCATCGCCTATTGTGAAGCAAGCCGCGTTGCTGCTAGAGTGGTTGCGCACACTTCGCCAGAACCTGGAACCATTTACACAGCGGGCAATGGCGTCCCCCGTTTGATGGACAGGAGTCGACGAGATGAATACGCAGCAGCAGGACAGAGCCCAATTGGACCGGCTCGCAATCGCGGAGATGATCCAACGCGAGCGTAATGCTCGCGACGCGGGGCGGTGGGCAGAGATGGCTTCCTATTATCACCCTGACTCGAGCATCGAAGTTTCGTGGTTCAAGGGAACTGGCACCGTCTTCGTTGAACGAAGCAAACTTCAGGCAGAGAAGGTAAAGCAGCAGGCAGACGGCTCCCAACGGATCAACTTTCATGAAATGGGGGCATCGGTGGTGGATATGCACGGTGATCGCGCGCTCGCCGAGACTGCATGCACGCTTCATAGCTTCTTCCCGCTGGATGGGGTTGCCTGCAAGACGACTGGCTTTGTCCGCCTCCTGTGGCGGGCACAACGTCTGGAGGATAAATGGCTCATCGCAGGGTTGCGCTGTCTCTATGTGCGCGATTGCATCACAGCTTGCAATCCGAACCGGCAACCTACCCTGGATGAAGCAGAGCTCGCAACGTACCGTCTTTCGTACCGATACGTCTGCTACAACCTGGCGCGTCTCGGCCTGGAGCCCAAGAGCGATCTTCCCGGAGAGGACCTGCCGGAGACAGTGCAGGCGCTTCGCGACGGCGAATCTGCCTGGTTGAAGGGTGGTTAGGTATGGTCCTCCCCGACTCGCTTGTGCTTAGCCGTACGGAAGATAGCTAACTTCCGCAGGAAATGCGACCCTGCGATGAACGAACATGAAACGGGAGAATGAGATGTCAAAGGCAGTTCGCAAGATCGTATTGGAAGAACACTTCTCGACGCCGGAGATGTCGGCCTATGCCACCGATGTGGTGAGCACGATCGATGCCGACTTCATCAAGTATGTCAAGCCGCGCCTGATGGATCTTGAACAGATGCGCCTGGAAGACATGGACAAGAACGGGATTGATATGTGTGTGCTCTCCGTAACTTCTCCAGGCGTGCAACTCGAGCCGGACGCTGTCAAGGCAACGAAGGTGGCAGCGGAGATCAACGATTTGTTGGCTAAGCAAATGCAAAAGTATCCTGCGCGATACTCCGGTTTTGCGCACCTCGCGATGCAGAATCCCAAGGCGGCTGCCGATGAGCTGGAGCGGTGCGTGACCGATTTAAACATGCGCGGCGCATTGATCAACGGCCACACCAACGGCGAGTATCTGGACGACGAGAAGTTTTGGCCAGTATGGGAACGTGCCGAGGCGCTTGGCGTCCCAATCTATCTGCACCCTGCAGACTCCCCCGTGGCACCGAAGAATGAGCGCGGCTACTCCGAGATGGCAGGCCCAGGTTGGGCATGGGGCTCCGAAACCGCTGGCCATGTGCTGCGCATCATATACAGCGGTCTCCTCGATCATTTCCCCAAGACAACACTGGTCCTTGGGCACATGGGCGAGACGTTGCCGTTTATCCTGTGGCGTTTGGATAGCCGATACAAAATGCTGCAGCATACGAACAACATCAGGCTGTTGCCGTCAGAGTACATTCAGCGCAACATCATGGTAACGACGGCAGGGTCGTTCTCTGCTGCGCCGCTGCTCTGCGCTCTCGCGGCCTTGGGCTCAGATCGGATCATGTTTTCGGTGGACTACCCCTACGAGTACACCGCGGAGGCAGTTCACTTCATAGAAAATGCTCCTATCAGCGAGTTGGATCGAGAGAAGATTTGCAGCGGCAACGCGCGTAGATTACTCAATCTTTAGCCGGTGCGCGATGCTCTGGCAAATGCGGTCTTCCTGCGGCGCAACACACGATGACCGCCCACTTCTTGCGTTTGAGACACAGCAATTCTCGACAAGGGCGGAGAGCCGTGAGACGGATAATTCGATCGAAGTTCGCCTGGGGGACCGCCATAGCGATTATAGGAGTAGCCGCGTGGGCTATTCGCGACTACGCCAAGTGGCGTTCACTCGGCCCGGGCGGTCTGCCGGCGAACGTGGGCGGATGGCTGAAGATGTCGCGCTTTCGCTTGCAGGCAACCAACGAGCTCGACGCGACGCCTCTACATGCCGTGTGTGGACAAGAGTACGGCTTCCAAGCCTGGACCGACGTGCGGAAGCGGACCGGACCTCGGCCGAAGGTAAGTCCCTATCCAATACCACATAGGCAACTGAACCAGCTTTCAGATATTGCCGAGCGTGAGAACTTGAAGAAGCTGTTTGACGACAAAGTTCTGGAGCAAGCGGCACAGGTGGAGTATGCAACATCTCACTACGAGAAGCGGAGTTCTGCTATCACTCTGAAAGACGCCACGAACAGAGTGGGTGGTTTGTCACACGGAGAAATTGCACATATTCACCCCACCGACAGTTCCATGCACATGATCCTGAGTGCGAGGGATGCTATCGCCGCAATCGAGATGGGGTGGGCACAACGGCATGGCCTGGCAGGCATTGCAGTCGGCCTTCCAGCGACGTATGTAATGGTTTATGCTCCGCGACACAAAGACGACTTGAAGGTTATAGAGGAATTGCTGAACGCCGCGATAGCCTATGCACTACTGCCCGTAACAAATATTCACGAGGCGCAATAGACGTCCAGCAGGTTGGCGGCCAGTCTGTCGCTCGACATTCCTGGAAAAGATCTGAAGCTCGGCGGGAGGGCCGCATGCTGATCACAGAGCAATCGCCTCACACAGGCCAAGATGCCACCCCCATGGATGACGACTGGTTGACTGTCATCGCATCTGCCGTCGGGCTCGCGCTCTCGGTCGGGACCCTGCTCGTCTATGTCTTCGGAGTCTTTGTACGGCCCCTTGCAGCAGAGTTCCATTGGACCCGGACCCAGGTATCGACGGCGCTGGTAGTAGGTGAACTAATGATCGCAGTCACGGCACCGCTATGGGGCTGGCTCATCGATCGATTTGGTCCGCGTCGAACCATTCTTGCCTCTACCTTCGGACTCTGCGTAGCCTTCGCCTCGCTGTCCCTGCTAACCCACCACCTTTGGCACCTGTACTTACTCTTCGCGCTCTTTTCAGTCGCCGGAGGTGCAGCGTCACCCATCGGTTATTCGGCAGTTCTGGTGCGTAGCTTCGACCGCAAGCTTGGACTGGCTCTCGGTCTTTCGTTGATGGGTATCGGCCTCGGCGCGACACTGCTCCCATCGATCACACAGGCCGTTGTCGGCCGCTACGGCTGGCGAGCGGCCTATGCCGCGACCGGAATCATCGCCTTGGCGATCACCATACCGGCAGGCGTTCTTGCCACTCGAAACGTAAAGGAGCCTCTTCCCGCGCGAATGAGAGAACGCGTCGATCTTCTGCCGCTGATTCGGACACGAGAGTTCCTCGTGATGTCCGCCGTGTTGATGCTGATCGCCGTCGCCGTTGGCGGGGCTTTCGCGAGCCTCATCCCTATGCTGGTGGACCGCGGCAACAGCCCTGCCGACGCGGCCGGTATCGCCGGTCTCGCCGGCATTGCCGTTCTCTTCGGTCGAGGCGGCATCGGCTGGCTGCTCGATCATTTCAATGCCGCGCGCCTTCTTGCGTTCGTCTCGCTCGCCGTGATGTCGTCTCTTCTACTGCTCACTTACGCGCACGGAAAAGTCCCTGACGCCGTAGCCGCACTCCTGTTGGGCTCTGTGCTGGGTGCGGAAGTCGACTTCACCGCATTCCTCGTTCGCCGCTACTTTGGCAACGCTGCCTTTAGCCGCTTGTACGGGTTTGCTTTCGGACTCTTTGCTCTATCGATCGGCATTGGTCCTGTGCTTTTAGGCATCAGCTATGATCGCTTCGGCGGATATCATCCCGGGCTCATGGTCTTTATAGCTTTCACACTTCTGTCCGGTCTCGCAACGTTCGCGATGCCGCCCTACGACAACTCACGATGACACCCTGCAGCAGAAACAGGACGCCTGCGAAACAATGCGCGAGGGTCCTCAAGATTCTTGACCCCCAACGACATTGCCGACGTCACCATCGGCAATCTTCTCCAAGCTGGTCAAGGCATTGAATCCCACGCGCCGGATTGCCCTCGTGAGCGGTCCGCCTGTCTCCATCCCAGCCAGACCGTCAGCCGCGTTTGCGGCAGCGGACATAGAGCTTCCGCATCCCGCAGAGCCCGAACCGCCAATCGCCGGAGTGTCCCCATCTTGGCACGACGCCGTCCAGGGCCGCGCCTCAGCATTGGCCACAGCTTGTTCATGGATCGTTCCTCGGCCTCGGAATACAGAGAACCTCGCGCGTCGGCCACGCAACACAGTTCACAATAGATATACTATCTAGCGTAGTCAAACAAGGGGAGAAACATCATGCCTTCAGCTCTGATCACTGGTGGGAATAAGGGAATTGGCAAGGCGACAGCCCGTGCACTGGCTCAAAAGGGCTATCGAGTCTGGATAGGCGCCAGAGATACGGCGCGAGGGGAACAAGCCGCGCTGGAGCTACAGAGCGATGGCCTGGTTTCGTTTGTCAGGCTCGATGTGACGGACCAAAACTCAATAGAGGATGCCGTCACGAAGATAAGCGCTGAGACGGAAAGCCTTGATGTCCTCGTGAACAACGCAGGGATCAGCAATGAAGTCACAGCGACATTCGGCGTGACAATCAAACCCAGTGAACTCTCCGAAGAGAAGCTGCGGCAGGTTTACGAGACCAATTTTTTCGGCCCCGTAAAGATCATTCAGGCGTTCTTACCGCTGCTTCGTAAGTCACCCGCCGCGCGCGTCGTCAATGTATCAAGCAACCTGGGATCGTTCGCCCTCAGTACAGACTTGAACTCCCCTGTCCGCGCAATCAATACTCTTGGATACAGGAGTTCGAAGGCAGCACTCAACATGGCAACAGTCCAGTTTGCTTACGAGCTTCGCGACACTCCGATCAAGATCAACGCTGCCAACCCCGGCTTGGTCGCCACGGATCTAACGGGTGCCGGCAACGGGGAGAAGTTTGCCGGCAGGCCCGGGTTCGGGACACCGGAGGATGGAGCACGGATCATCGTTCAGCTCGCGACGCTGGACAACGATGGGCCGACCGGTGGATTTTTTGATTTTGTGGCAGGCACTCTACCTTGGTAACGGAAGAGGGTTCGAGCTTTCAATCTCGATCCGTGTTGGCTCAAGACTTCGTTCGCCTACATGTGCCGCGTTTACGGCAGCAGCCTCGGAGTCACTGAGCGGAGGTGCCTTTGTTCAGCCCTATCACACCTGCTCATTTGCCGTCTCGCAGGTATAAAGCGAAGAAGTCTGCAGCCCGCTTGGTGGCGGTCTTCGTTTCGGGTGCCTGAGGAATCAAGCTCATAAAGACATGCGGCATGCCCTCGTAGACATCGAGCACTGCCTCCTTGCCTCCTGCTCTGATCGCCTGGTACTCCCGCACCGCACCGCTCAAGACGATTTCCCGAGTACCTGCCTGAATGATTGTCGGCGGGAAGGGCTGTGTGTAATCTCCATATACAGGAGACACGATGGGGTTTTTCCGGTCTGCGGCAACAGGCGCGTAGCTCTCCCTGCTCCACGCGCTTGTCTCCACCTTCAGCACGGGGTCTGCCGCTGCCAGGGTCGTACTCGTGTCGCCGCCCCCGCTGACGTCCACACCGGGGGAGATCAGGTAAAGCGCTGCCGGCAATGGCAGGTGCTCCTCGCGCATCTTCAACACAGACCCTGCCGTCAGGTTGCCGCCTGCGGAGTCGCCCATCATCCCGATGCTTTCCGGCTTCACCCCCGAGGCGAGAACAGCCTTGTAGACAGCCAAAATCTGGTCGGTAATGATGTGCCAGTCCGCGCGCGGCGCGAGCGTGTAGTCGATCGAAATCACCTCATGGCCGCTGGCCGCGCTCATTAGGGCTGGAAGAGCCAAACTGTTCCCGGCCGAAAAGAAGGTAAACGCTCCTCCATGAATGTACAGAATGACCGGGCCACCCGGTTTGTAATTGGCTGGATGCACGCGCAAAACGGGAACGCCGCCCAGATGATCTTCGGTCCGCGTGACGTGAAGAGCATCCGCGGCGGCCGTCGAGGTCGGCCTGGCGATTTTATCTAACTGTGCGTTGGCCCGATCCCAGTCTTCCAAAGTTTGCGGGCGCTCCCGCCTCGGCACACGCGCGAGGACAGCATATAACTTACTCAACTGGGCCGCCGCCTCGGGAGAGACCGTCGACGGAACACTGTAGCGGTCGACCTCCGTCGTCGCTGTTTGCGCCACTCCAATCGACGGAAGCACGATCGCTAAAGCCACAAAAATTGCCGTTCCGCCGAGTGCGGCCTTTGCATGACTCATTTTGACGACCTCCATCGTGAGAATAGACACGATGCACATTTCTACCATATAACTTTGCGAGCTGTTGCGTCATCCGCGCACGACCAGAAAGCTTCCCGATGATCGAGAAAGACGTAGAAGTGTGAGCGGCACCCGGGCATGGTGGTTGTGTCCTGTGTCGGACAGGACCGATGACGCACTTGGAAGGTTAGTGGCGAGCGCCGGCTGCATTGAGCGTCTCGCGCTGCCCTGTCGAGTTGCGCGAGACTGTCCGCTACAGGTCTAAGACGCGCCTTTGACTCAGGCGGCCAGGGCTGTCGGGTGCTTCGCTTCCTCAGAGACAAACTCGCCGGCCTGAGCAGCTGCCAGCTGCGCAATCCGTATTCGCGAAGGGGAGCACGAAACGTAATCCACGCCAAGCGAATGAAAGAAGTGGATCGACTCGGGGTCGCCGCCATGTTCTCCACAGACGCCTATCTTAATCGCCGGATTCACCTTTCTTACGCTATCGATCGCCATGCGCATCAACTGGCCAACACCCTCCTGGTCCACGGTTACGAATGGGTCGACTTTCAGGATTCCCTGTTGCAGATAGCTCTCAAGATAGTTGCGCGCATCGTCGCGTGAGAAGCCGAAAGTCATCTGCGTGAGGTCGTTGGTGCCGAATGAAATAAAGCTCACATGCTTCGAAATTGGCCCGGCACAGACCGCCGCGCGAGGCAACTCGATCATCGTCCCAATCTTATATTCCACGCGCTTCGAAGACGCAGCGAACACCTCTGCTGCGGTGGCATGAATCATCGTCGCAAGGACGTGCATCTCCTGCTCCGACGCGACCAGCGGCACCATAATCTCGGGGCAAGGCGTGAATCCCTCAGCCGCGACGGTGAGCGCCGCGCGCAGCACTGCGCGCACTTGCATGTGCAGTATCTCCGGGTACGTCAGGCTTAATCGGCAACCACGATGGCCCATCATCGGATTAGCTTCCGTCAGCAACTCCACCTGCCGACGCACGCCTTCGAGCGTTATGCAGTCATCCCAGTTTTCATCTTTCCGGGCGCCGGCAAGCTGACGATCAAGTTCCTCGGTAGAAGGCAGGAACTCGTGAAGCGGTGGGTCGAGTAACCGGATAGTCACCGGCAGCGGCGCCATCGTGCGAAACAACTCTTCAAAGTCTTTCTGCTGCATGGGCAGTAAGATTTCGAGAGCCTCGATGCGCTCTTCCGCGGTCTTCGCAAGGATCATGGTGCGGACATGGCCAAGGCGCTCCGTAGCAAAAAACATATGCTCCGTACGGCACAGGCCGATGCCGGTTGCGCCGGCAGCCATCGCGGCCTTCGCGTCTGCGGGCGTATCGGCATTCGCGCGAACAGCGCAGGTCTTGCTGCCCAGCGCCCACGCAAGCAGTTTGTTAAGCTCCGGCTGGTCGTCGACGACGGCGCGCATCGGCAATTTACCACCAAACACGCGGCCCGTGCTGCCGTCTAACGAGAGCCAGTCACCCTCGCGGAAGGTCCGCCCGCCGAGACGGACGGTGCCTGCTTTCCCGTCGAGATGGATCTCTTTCGCGCCCGTAATACAGCACTTACCCATGCCGCGGGCGACCACGGCGGCATGGCTCGTAGCCCCGCCGCGCGCCGTCAGGAAACCCACCGATGCATCCATGCCGTGGATGTCGTCTGCCGTCGTCTCTTCCGTCACCAAAACCACCTCCGCGCCATTGGCGCGCATTGCCACGGCGCGATTTGCGGATAGCGCAATGACG
The DNA here is from genome assembly GCA_964246125.1 of uncultured Acidobacteriaceae bacterium. GTDB lineage: Bacteria > Acidobacteriota > Terriglobia > Terriglobales > Acidobacteriaceae > Edaphobacter. Next base: position 5,163 of record CAXTPN010000001.1, on the reverse strand, counting down.
CCGACCGCTGCGCCGGGAGACGCCGGAATCCCCGTTACGAGCGCGGCCGGCGTCTGTGCGTTGAGGTCAAGTTGCGGGGACAGAATCTCTATCAGGCTGGAAGGCTTTACGCGCCGCACGGCCTCCTCGCGCGTGATCATTCCTTCCTCCGCCATGTCTACCGCAATCCGCACCGCGGCAAGCGCGGCGCGTTTGGCCGAACGGGTTTGCAACAGGAACAGCGTGCCATCTTCGACGGTGAACTCGAAGTCCTGCGTATCCTTGTAGTGCTGCTCCAGCTTGTCCACGAGTTCCGTCAACTCGGCGTAGACCTTTGGCAACTGCTCGGAAAGCTCAGCAATTGCAACCGGTGTGCGAATGCCTGCGACGATGTCCTCACCCTGCGCGTTTGCCAAGTATTCGCCGAATACGATTGGCTCGCCCGTGGATGGATTTCGCGTAAACCCGACGCCGGTGCCGCTCGTCAGTCCGCGATTGCCAAACACCATTGCCTGCACCGTCACTGCCGTGCCCATCAAGTCGGAGATGTGATTGATACTTCGATAGAACTTCGCGCGGTCGCTCCGCCATGAGCGAAAAACCGCCTCGACTGCCGTCTTCAGCTGCACTTTCGGGTTTTGAGGAAAGGCGCTGCCGGTGTGCCCTGCGATGACCGCCTTGAAGGCTTCGATCGTCGCAGTCAGCTGCTCTTCGGACAGTTCTTCGCTCTCGCCACGGACTTCATGCGCTGCCGTTTCAAATGCTTCTTTCGGAACGCCCAGGACGACGCTGCCGAACATCTGGAGCAGCCGTTTATAGGAGTCAAGCGCAAACCGTTGCGAGCCGCTCTTCGCCGCCAAGCCGCGCACCGAGGCATCGTTCAACCCAACGTTTAGCACGGTGTCCATCATGCCCGGCATGGAAATCGGCGCTCCTGACCGCACGCTCACGAGAAGCGGGTCCTCTGCGTCGCCAAAACGTTTTCCCGCACTACGCTCCAGCCAGCCGAGGGATTCCGCGAGCTCCGCATCAAGCTCCGCAGGCACGGCGCCGTGTTCCAGATAGAAGCGGCACACATCCGTCGTGACCGTAAAACCCGGAGGTACGGGCACCGAAAGCATGGTCATTTCCGCCAGGCCCGCCCCCTTCCCGCCGAGAACGGCGCCCATAGAGCCGTTGCCATCGACAACGTCGCTTCCGAATCGATATACCTGCTTCACGAAAGGCTTCATTTGAAATACCTCGAGATTGAATGTGCGTGCGAAAGTTTATGCAGTGCGACCTTCTCAAACCTATCCACATCCGCCGCGGCTCACAACGCTCCCTCATCCGTTTCGGACGAGGGACGTTTCGGCTGACGCATTGCTGTAACAAACCCGTCAACTGAGCGCTGCATCGTGCAACAAAGGCATACTGGAACAGTTCCCATGACCAAAGCCAAATCAGCCGTCCGCAACAAACTGACCGGGTTACTGCCGCTCCAAGAGTTGGAGCAGGCGCTGGTGCAGCGCGATATACGCTCCGCGTTTCCCATTCTCGACCGTGCCTTGGCTACGTCGGCGGATCTGGATCTCGGCAAGCCGGACGGCGTTGCGCTGCTGCTGAACATTGCGCAGTGGACAGACCTCGGCTATCGCAACCTGGACTTCCTGAACGGTCTTTTTCAATCAGCGTCCACGGTCGATCGCGCACAGCTCGGCACGCTGGATTTCCTGAAACTGCGCATGGCAGAGGCTTATCGCGATCTTGCTGGCGAGCGACTGGAGCAGGCCATCGAGGCACTCGACCTTGTGCTCAGAATCGGCGATGACTTCCTCGGAAACTATCTCCTGTTTCTCGCCAACTTCTGGAAAGGCCGTGCCCATCGCAAGCGCGGAGACTACGAGCATGCGCTGCTTCACATCAGCGCGGCCCGCACCGCAGCTGCGAGAGCAAATGCTCCCAAGCTCGTCGCTGTTACGAAGATTCACGAAAGCTGGCTGAAATTCCAGAAGGGCGACCGGCAGCTCGCACTCGAACTTCTGGACGAAGCTGAAGCAGAGCTGAGACCTACCGGACACGCGCTTTCACTCGGCAACATCGAATCGGCGCGGGGACGCTTCGTGCGGCGCTCTGGTGAGTATGCGCGAGCGCTCAAGCACTTCGAAAATGCGATCGCTATTTACCGTGGGAACTTCCCGAACCATCCTAACCTTGCCCGCGCGCTGGTCAACGCCGCCTATGTGAAGCGTCTCATCGCACTCGATATGCAGCCGCGCAGCGGTGGGCACGCGAGTGGCGCGACACACAACAAGGCGCTCAAGATGTCACGTGAAGCCCTCGAACTCCTCGAACAAGCCAGCAGGATCTACGCTTTGCACCACCACCAGGGCGGTACCGGATCCGTGCTGGTCAACGCCGCGCACCTTCATCTCGAAAGCGGTGACATTGACCAGGCCGCTACAGAAGGCGAACGTGCCTTTACGCTTGGCGAAGAGCATCATGACCAGATACTCATGGCGCGCGCGCAGATTGTGCTCTCTGCCGTAGAGCTTGAGCGCTCCGAAGAGCAGCTGGGTGACCAACCGGACATTGCGCTGCACGCGCAACTCGCCGTCGACCACAGCGAGAGAGCCATCGAGCTTGGGATGCATACGCAGAACAAGCGTCTGCTCGCAGAGGCCTACATCTCCCGTGGCATGGCCGCCGCGGCCGAATACTTTCAGGACTGGGAGACTGCCAAGCAATATGCCGCTTCCGCCTCAGCGCTCTTGGGCCACGGAGACCGTGACCACCTCTACAAAGTTCTAAGCGAACTTAAGTCCAAGCTCAACGGAGCCAGCCATGTGGAAGAAACGCTTCGACTCTGGTCGGACGGCCAATTCGGCAACAAGACATTTCAGCAGGTCCAGGAAGACTTCGCTGAACTCGTAATTCCCAAAGCGTGGCTCAGGGCCGGCAAGAACATCTCCCTGCTTTCAAAAACCTTAAGTATTTCACCCAAGAAGGTCCGTCGGATCCTACGAAACGCCAAGCATGACTAGGCGTAACGGTCAGACTCGCTCAAGTTTTCGAGCGCTGTTCTCTTTACTCCAGACCTCACGCGCTGTATCGCCGGTTAGGGGATGTGCTCCCCGTCCCCGCGTCGCATCGCGCTTGGACGTCTCGTATAACGGTCGCGTGTTTCAAGGTCCTCCCGAACGGGCGAAGATTTGAGTGTCCCCTGCACAACCTCACCCCTAGCTCCGCCTAAATGCTACCCTCACAACAAGTGTCCGCCGCCCCCCAACCCGAAAAGAACCGCCTCTACTACGGTGACAACCTCCAGGTTCTCCGCGACCACCTCCCCGACGCCTCCGTAGACCTCATCTACCTCGACCCGCCCTTCAACTCTCGCCAGGACTATAACGTCCTCTTCGCCGAAAAAGACGGAACCCGCTCCTCCTCCCAGATCACCGCCTTCAAAGACTCCTGGGAGTGGAACGAAGAAGCCGCCCGCGCCTACGAAGAAGTTGTCGAACAAGGAGGCCGCGTCGCCGACGCCATGCGAGCCTTCCGAACCCTCCTCGGCGGAACCGACATGCTCGCCTACCTAGCCATGATGGCCCCCCGCCTCATCGAACTACGCCGAATCCTAAAATCCACCGGCTCCATCTACCTACACTGCGACCCCACCGCCAGCCACTACCTGAAGCTCCTCCTGGATGCTACTTTTGGTCCCATTTGCCTTCGCAACGAAATAGTATGGAGGCGGTCACACCCAAAGGGACATGCCTCCACGCGTTTTGCGCGCAATCATGATGTCATTCTCTTCTATTCGAAAAGCAGCATATTTTCGACATGGAACCCGGCGTATACCGCACATGATCCCACCAGAGTTGAACAACAATACGCGAAGAGAGATCAAGATGGTCGCGCCTACCAACTGACTAGCCTCCTTAATCCAAACTCAAACCGACCAAATCTTACATATGAGTTCCTTGGAGTCACAAAGGTCTGGAGATGGACAAAAGAACGAATGCAACAGGCGCTGGAACAAGGATTGATTGTTGTGCCAAGATCAGGCAAGGGTATTCCCAGATTTAAGAGGTATCTTGATGAACAAGAAGGCATTCCGGTTAGTGACTTTTGGAATGATATTGAGATCAGTTCCGGGAGTGAAAAGCTCGACTATCCCACTCAGAAGCCTGAGGCCCTCCTTACGCGCATCCTCCTAGCTTCCTCCAACCGGGGAGACTTGGTGCTTGATCCCTTCTGCGGCTGTGGCACAACAGTCCAAGTCGCGCAAAAACTCAATCGCCGCTGGATAGGCATAGACATCACTCACCTAGCAATTAATCTCATCAAGAATCGCCTTACAGACACCTTCGGGGATCAAGTAAAGAGCACCTACGAAGTGATCGGCGAACCGAAAGACCTCGCAGGTGCGGCACAACTGGCAGAGGAGAATAAGTATCAATTCCAATATTGGGCTCTGAGCAAAGTCGACGCGCAGCCTGCGGAGCGAATCAAGAAGGGAGCGGATCGCGGTATCGACGGTCGCAAGTTCTTCCACGATGATCGCTCCGGAAAGTCCAAGCAAATCATCTTTTCAGTCAAAGGGGGACGCAACGTCGGCGTCGCCGAGGTGCGCGACCTCATCGGAGTCCTGCAACGTGAGCAAGCTGAAATCGGTGTCTACATCTCCTTCGAAAAGCCAACTGCCCCAATGCAGCGCGAAGCGGCGGAAGCTGGTTTCTACAACTCGCCGGCCGGGACCAAATATCCTCGTGTTCAACTCCTGACCATCAAAGACCTGCTCGAAGACGGCAAGCGGGTCGAGTTTCCCCGTCTCCTCGACGCAACGTTTAAGAAAGCCCCTAGACACCGCCCGGCCGCCGCAACCAACCGTCCTCTCGCCTTTGGTACCCCAGAAAACGAGGACTAGCTATGCCGCTGATCACTTTCACGGCCTCGAACTACAGAACTGCTCCGTCTGCTTCAAAACACTTGACAACGACGGAACAAGAATCTGAATTCTCAACTGCTGGAAGCGTCCCTGGGCAAATCGAGCATCCCACTACCGACCAACCGATACTCGCCACACAAAAGGAAGCCATGAAGCCGACCCTCTCCCGCCCACCCCTAAACCCCCTACACCCAATACACCAACTCCGCCCAACCCACCACGCCACAACCCCACACACCCGCTGCATCGTCGCCCGA